>NZ_JBEOMB010000061.1:0-87777 GCF_046000175.1 Rhodoplanes sp. SY1 | reverse complement strand
TCGGCCGGTCGAGGTCGAGCGGCACGACCGTCAGCGCGGCGCCGGCCGTCTCGGCGAGACGATTGATCGCAGCGCCGCCGGCGGCGTAGTTGGCCACCATCTGGGCCGTGACCTCGATCGGGTTGGTGAGCACGGCCTGGCGCGCCAGCGCGGCCGCGGCGGCGGCCTGGTCGCCCGCCGGCAGGTCGCGACAGGCGGCGCGAAGGTCGTCTAGAGTGGAAAAGATCAACGGTGAGTCCTTTTCGATGACCAGCACTTTGGAAAACGGCAACAGCCTGCGCGACTGGCAGAACGACCTGCGCGTCGCGGTCTCGCTGCTCACCCGAATCCCGATGGCCCATCCGGACGGGCCGGCGCCGTCTTACCTCGCCCGGGCCCTGCGAGTCTTCCCGCTCGTCGGCGCCGGAATCGGGGGGGTGGTCGGGATCGCCTATCTGGGCCTGCTGCTGGTCGGGGTGCCGCAGCTGCCGGCCGCCGCGCTGGCGCTCGGCGTGAGCGCGCTCGTCACCGGCGCCCTGCACGAGGACGGCCTCGCCGACACCGGCGACGGCTTCGGCGGCGGCCACGACAAGGCGCGAAAGCTCGAGATCATGCGCGACAGCCGGCTCGGCACCTACGGGGCCGTGGTGCTGCTGGTGAGCTTCGCCACGCGGGTGTTCGCCCTCGCCGCCCTGCCCCTGGTCGCCGTGCTGCCCGTGCTGGTCACCGCGAACGCGCTCGGCCGCGCCGTCATCCCGGCGCTCGCCTTCAAGCTGCCGCCGGCCCGCACCGACGGGCTCGGCGCCCGCGCCGGCGCGCCGACCAAGACCGTGATGGCGACGGCCGCCGTCATCGCGCTGGTGATCACGCTGGTGATGTTGCCGGTCAAGGAGGCGCTGCTGTCGGTGCTGGTGGCCGCGGCGGCGGCCGCCGCCGTCGCCCACCTGGCGCAGCGGCAGATCGGCGGCCAGACCGGCGACGTGTTGGGCGCCGCCGAGCAGGCCGCCGAGGTCGCCGTGCTGGTGCTGTGCGCGGCGCGGTTCGGCACCGGAACATGAATCGCGCCGAGCTGCATCTCTGGCTGATCCGGCACGCCCCGGTGGCGGGCCCGCGCGACGTCATCCATCCGCCCGAGGCCCCGGCCGACCTCGCCGACACGGCCCGTTTCGCGGCGTTGCGCGAGGCGCTGCCGGCCGACGTGCCCACCTATGCGTCGCCGGCCCAACGCACCGTCGACACCGCCCACGCGCTCGGGCTCGATCCGATGCTGCAGAGCGATTTTCGCGAGCAGGGCTTCGGCGAGTGGACCGGGCGCACCCATGCCGACCTCGAAGCGGAGTTCGGCGACGACTACGCGACGTTCTGGCATTCGCCGGCGCGCCGGCGGCCGCCCGGCGGCGAGAGCTTCGTCGACCAGATCGAGCGGGTGCGCCGCGGCCTCGCCCAGCTTCCCGCCGGCGAGGCCGTTCTGGTCGTCCACTCCGGAACCATCCGGGCGATCCTGGCGATCGCCCTGGAGACGACGCCGGAGAGCGCGCTGCGCTTCGTCGTCGCCCCCCTGTCGCTGACCCGCATCGACCGGGTGGCCGGGAGCTGGCGCGTCCGCTACGTCAACCGACGGTGAGGGCGCCGCGGGGCGCGGCGCCTTGCGACCGCTCGCCGCTCGGGCTGCAGCGGCTTACGCCGCCCGCACCGTGTCGAGGAACTTGGTCACCTCGCTGCGGAGCTGGTTGCTCTCGATGGCGAGCTGGCCGGCGGCGTTGAGGACCTCGCCCGACGCCGCGCCGGTTTCCTCGGCGCCGCGGCTGACCGCCGTGATGTTGCTCGCCACCTGCGACGTGCCCGAGGCCGCCTGCTGGATGTTGCGCGAGATCTCGGCCGTCGCGGCGCCCTGCTCCTCGACGGCGGCCGCGATGGCCGAGGCCACCTCGGCGATCTGGCTGATGGTGCCGGAGATCTCCTTGATGGCCGCGACCGAATCCTGGGTCGCCGCCTGCATGGCGGAAATCTGCGACGAGATCTCGCCGGTCGCCTTGGCGGTCTGCCCGGCCAGTGCCTTGACCTCGTTGGCGACGACCGCGAACCCCTTGCCGGCCTCACCGGCGCGCGCCGCCTCGATGGTGGCGTTCAACGCCAGAAGATTGGTCTGCTCGGCGATGTCGGTGATCAGCTTCACCACGTCGCCGATCCGGTTCGCCGCGACCGACAATTCGCCGACCCGCGCGTCGGTCTTCGCCGCCTGGCTCACCGCCGCGTCGGCGATGCGGCTCGAGGTCTGCACCTGACGCGCGATCTCGCCGATCGACGAGGTCATCTCGTTGGTGGCCGCCGCCACGGCCTGCACGTTGGTCGACGCCTCCTCGGAGGCGGCGCTGACCGTCGCCGACATCTGCTGCGTCGTGTCGGCCGTACGGGTGAGCGTCGTCGCCGTCACCTCGAGCTCGGTCGCCGCCGACGAGACGGTCGCGATGATGCCGCCGACCGCCTGCTCGAACTGATCGGCAAGCCGCACCATGTCGGCCTTGCGGGCGGCTTCGGCGCGCGCCTCCGCCTCGTGCTGCTCGGCTTCGAGCCGCCGGCGCTCGACTGCGTTGGTCTTGAACACCGTCACCGCCTCGGCCATGTCGCCGATCTCGTCGCGGCGCCCGACGCCGGGGATGTCGATGTCGAGCCGGCCGGTCGCCAGCTCCTTCATGGCCGCGGTCATCCGGTGCAGCGGCGCCGTGATCCGTCGCGCCATGAACACCGAGACGGCGAGCGTGATCAGCAGCACGACGCCGGCGGCGATCAGCGAGCGCTGCGTCGCGGCCCAGGTCTGGGCCGCGAGGTCGTCGACGAACACGCCCGTGCTGATCACCCAGTTCCACGGCTTGAAGCCGGCGACGTACGAGATCTTCGGTTGCGGCTTGTCGGAGCCGGGCTTGTTCCATTCGTAGTCGACGAAGCCGTTACCGTAGTTTCGCGCGACGTCCGTGATGGCGACGGCGAGGAGCTTGCCGTTGGCATCCTTCATGCCGGACACGTCCTTGCCGACGAGCTGCACCGCGATCGGGTGCATCAGCATCTTGTTGCTGGTGTCGAGCACGATGAAGTAATCGCCCGCCGGGCCGTAGCGCAGCGCAGCGATACGGGCGAGCGCACGCTTCTGCGCCTCGGTGACCGGCACGGTCCCCTTCTCGGCGGCGGCGTGCTCGTCCTTGACGATGCCGACCGCCAGCTCGGTGAGATGCTGCAGCTCGAGCTTCTTCTGCTCCTGAAGACTCCCGGCGAGCTCGCGCGAGTCGAGCAATGCGACACCGAGCAGACCCAGAAAGGCTAATCCGATGAGCATGTATATTTTCTGCCCGATGCTCAGCCCGAGTCTGGCTCTCACGGGTTCGGTGCGCGTGCTCATCACGGATCCTGTCGGTTAGACGAACGTGGACGGAGCTTGCCGGACAATTGTTAACATCCGTTGGAGTCAGGTAGCGGGGTGATGCTGTTTCGCTGTGCGACATATCTGAGTTGCGCGCTCCGGCCCGCGCGGTCGGGCCACTGCGCGGTGCTGATCAGGTCAGTTGTCGACAATCGAGGATCGGCCCGATGCGGATCAGGCGGCCCCTACTGACGGACGGCGTTTTGGGAGAAGGGCTTTGGCGACCCCGCCTGGATTCGAACCAGGGACCTTCAGCTTAGAAGGCTGCTGCTCTATCCACTGAGCTACGGGGCCATATGCCGTCGCGACGACCATGTTTTCCGCGATGGCTGTGCCGTCGCGAGGACCGGCCCGCCGCAGCGACCGGGCGGTCTGCCGCGCGAGCCGGCTGTCCTATAGCCGATCCGGGCCGGGGCGCGCCAGCCCGCACCGGCCGTGTGGCGGGCGCAACCGACACGACGAAGCCGCCGGCCAAGCCCGACCGACCTCTGGGCCGGGCGCCCTCACCCCACCCTCACCCGAACCGGTCGGGCTGCTGGTTGGCGGCCAGCACCGAGTGCCAGAACAGGCCGTCGGTATCGAGCTGCTTGGCGCCCGACGCGATCAGCGACGTCGGCACGTGGATGAAGGTGCCGTGCAGCTGCCCGACCACCATGCCGGTCTTGCCGGCCATCGCGGCATGCACGGCCTGGCGGGCGAACATGTCGCACAGCACCGCGTCCTCGCAGTTCGCCGGCCGGCTGCGGATCTGGTAGCCGGGGTCGAAGTAGCGGAGCGTCAGCGGCAGCTTGGCAGCCGCGAACGCCTCGCCGATCGCCTTGGCGAGGAACGGGCCGATGTCCTTCAGCTTGACGTTGCCGGAGGCGTCGGTCGCCTTCGGCTCGTCCGGGAACAGGTCCTGCCCGGCCCCCTCGGCGACCACCACGACGGCGTGGCCGCGCTCGCGCACCCGCTCGATCACGGCGGCCAGGAAGCCGTGCTCGCCGTCGAGCCGGAACGGCACCTCGGGCACCAGGGTGAAGTTGACGTCCTGGCTGGCGATGGTGGCGCCGGCCGCGATGAAGCCCGCGTGCCGGCCCATCACCTTGACGACGGCGACGCCGTTCTCGACGCTGCGCGCCTCGTTGTGGGCCGCGTCGATGACGTGGCGCGCCTCCTCCAGGGCGGTGAGATAGCCGAAGGTGCGGTCGACATAGAGGACGTCGTTGTCGATCGTCTTCGGCACGCCGACGACGGCGAGCGCGTGGCCGCGCGCCTTGCACGCCTCGTAGAGCGCGAAGGCGCCGCGCTGCGTCCCGTCGCCACCGATGCAGAACAGCATGTCGATCTTGCGCCGGATCAGGTTGTCGACCGCGGCCGTGACGTCGACGGGGCCGCGCGACGTGCCGAGGATGGTGCCGCCCTGCTGGTGGATGTCGTCGACGCTCGCGTGATGCAGCACCACCGGCTCGTGGTGGTTGCGCGGATCGAGGCCGCCATAGCCCATGCGGAAGCCGATGACCTCGCGGACCTCGTAGCCGCCGTGCAGCTCGCGCACAAGCGAGCGGATGACGTTGTTGAGGCCGGGGCACAGGCCGCCGCAGGTGATGATGCCGGCGCGCACCCGCGGCGGATCGAAGAACAGCATCTCGCGCGGGCCGGCGAGCTCGAACAGCGGCCCCGGATCGTCGCCGCGGTCGGGCCCGCGGATGATGTTGGCCGGGACCCGCTCCTCCTCGGAGACGAAGCCCGAGCGCGGCGAGCGGAACCGGCAGGGTCCGAGCGTCGTGACGGTCACGGTGCGCCCTCCGTCGGGGCTCCGAGCGGCCCGACATGCCAGACCCGATCGCAATAGTCGCGGATCGACCGGTCGGACGAGAACTTGCCCATGCGGGCGACGTTGAGGATCGACATGCGGCTCCACGCCTCCGGGTCGCGCCAGAGCGCGGCGACCCGCTCCTGGCAGGCGACGTAGCTCTGGTAGTCGGCCAGCACCATGAACGGATCGTGCCACAGAAGGCCGTCGACGAGCGAGCGGAACAGCGTCGGGTCTCCGTCGGCGAGCGCGCCCGACGCGATCAGGTCGACGACGGCGCGCAGCTCCTCGTTCTGCTCGTAGATCGCGCGGGGCCAGTAGCCGCTCGCCTTGGCGCTGCGCACCTCGTCGGCGGTGAGGCCGAACAGGAAGAAGTTCTCGGCCCCGACCTCGTCGCGGATCTCGATGTTGGCGCCGTCGAGCGTGCCGATGGTCAGCGCGCCGTTGAGCGCGAACTTCATGTTGCCGGTGCCGCTCGCCTCCTGCCCGGCGGTCGAGATCTGCTCGGAGAGGTCGGCGGCCGGATAGATGGCCTGGCCGTTCTTGACGCTGAAATTGGGGAAGAAAACCACCTTCAGCCGGCCACGCACGTCCGGATCGTCGTTGACGAGGTCGCCGGTCGCGCCGACCAGCTTGATGATCAGCTTGGCGGCGTGATAGCCGGGCGCCGCCTTGCCGCCGAACACGAAGGCGCGCGGCACGATGTCGAGATCGGGGTTCAGCTTCAGGCGCCGGTACAGCGTGAGAATGTGCAGCACGTTGAGGTGCTGGCGCTTGTACTCGTGGATGCGCTTGACCTGGATGTCGAACAGCGAGTCCGGATCGACCGAGATGCCGGTGCGCTCCTTGATCACGGCGGCGAGCTGGCGCTTGTTGGCGTGCTTGACCTCGCGCCAGTGCGCCCGGAACGCCGGATCGTCGGCATGCGTCTCCAGCCGGCGCAGCGCGTCGAGATGGATCGGCCAGTCGTCGCCGATCGTCTCGCTGACCAGCTTCGACTGACCCGGATTGGCGACGACGACGAAGCGGCGCGGCGTGACGCCGTTGGTGATGTTGCAGAACCGCTCCGGGAACATCGCCACCCAGTCGGACAGCACCTGGCTCTTGAGCAGCTCGGTGTGGAGCGCGGCGACGCCGTTGATGGCGTGGCTGCCGACGCAGGCGAGATTGGCCATGCGCAGCGACCGCCGGCCCTGCTCCTCGATCAGCGACATGCGGCGCACCCGGTCCTCGTCACCCGGATAGACGCGGCGGATGCCGTCGCACAGGCGGCGGTTGATCTCGAACACGATCTCCAGATGGCGCGGCAGCAGCGCCCCGAACAGGTCGATCGGCCAGGTCTCCAGCGCCTCCGGCAGCAGCGTGTGGTTGGTGTAGCCGAAGGTCTTCTGGGTCACCTCCCAGGCGTCGTCCCATTCGAGGCCGTGGTCGTCGAGCAGGAGCCGCATCAGCTCCGGCACCGCGACGGTCGGATGGGTGTCGTTGAGCTGGGCGGCCCAACGCTTGTGGAAGGTCGCCGGGGTGCCGCCGAAGCGCAGATGGGCGCGCAGCATGTCCTCGATCGCGCAGGCGACGAAGAAGTACTGCTGCTTGAGGCGCAGCGCCTTGCCCTGCGGCGAGGCGTCGTTGGGATAGAGGACCTTGGAGATCGTCTCCGACGTCACCTGGTGCTCGACGGCGCGGGCGTAGTCGCCGATGTTGAAGGCCTCGAAGTCGAAGGTCTGCACCGCCTCGGCCCGCCACAGGCGCAGGAGGTTGCAGGTCTTCACCCGGTAGCCGAGGATCGGCGTGTCGTGCGGCACACCCTTGACCACCTCGGCCGGGATCCAGCGCACCCGGTGGCGGCCGTCCTCGTCCGTGTAGGCCTCGGTATAGCCGCCGTACCGCACCGCGACGGCGCGCTCCGGCCGGGCGACCTCCCAGGGATAGCCGAGATGCAGCCACTTGTCGGTGAGCTCGACCTGCCAGCCGTCGCGGATCTGCTGGTTGAAGATGCCGAACTCGTAGCGGATGCCGTAGCCGATCGCCGGGATTTCCAGTGTCGCGAGCGAATCGAGATAGCAGGCGGCGAGCCGGCCGAGGCCGCCGTTGCCGAGCCCGGGCTCGACCTCGTGCTCGATCAGGTCCTCGAGCCGTATGTCCATCCGCCACAGCGCCTCGCGCATGGCGTCGTGGATGCCGAGATTGACCAGGTTGGCGGCGAGCTGCGGGCCCATCAGGAACTCGGCCGAGAGATAGGCGACCGTGCGCCCGTCGGGCCGGTGCAGGAGCGCGTCGAGCGACTGGATGCCGCGCTGGAACAGCCGGTCGCGCACCGCGTAGGCGGTGGCGAGATAGAAGTCGTTGCGCGATGCGGTCGCCGGGTGGCGGCCCTGGAAGTAATAAAGATAGTCGCAGACGGCCTGCATCAGGCTCGCCGGATCGAGGCCGGTGCGCACGTCGCGTCCCGGCTCGGACAGGGCTTCGGTGGCGGCTACGGACGGAAACATCGAACCCAAGCTCCAGTGGTCGGATTCACGGACCCGGCGGCCGCGCATCCGTCGCGATCGAGCCGGCGCGCCGACTCTCTCTCCCTATACCATGGACTTCGTGTCACCCGGTCGGCTTCCACTCTGCCGCGTACCCAGGGCTACTACGAGCTTGCGGTCGAGCCCGGATGCTGATCCGGGGGGCCCATGCCGGCCCATGCGGTCCGGCGCCCGCAGCGGCCCGGGTGCCGGCCTGCGGCTCAGTCGCCCGGCCAGCGGACCACGACGGCGTAGAAGCGCTGATCCCAGCCCTCCGGCCAGGCGTTGCCGGCGACGACGAAGTCGCCCGCGTAGGTGGCGAGGCTCAAAAGGCCGGTCGGGGTGGTCGGCATCACGTCGAGCAGCGCCCAGGCGGCGGCTTCGGCCGCCGCCCTCAACCGGTCGGTTGTCGCCCGGCCGTCGGGACTGCCCGCCGCCCCTTCGCCGTCGGACGCGGCCTCGCGCCAAGCGGCGTGCGCCGCCCGGTGGGCCTCGATGGCGGTCAGGATCGGATCGTCGTGAGCGGACATACGGGGTCGTCGGGACAGGGGGGCCGACGGCGTGCACGGACCACGGACGGCTCGGCAAGAAGGGTAATGTTCTGATCCGGAAAAGGTTCTGACGAAAACTCCCGAAAACGGTAATTCTCGGTCGCTTCAAAGGTGCTGCGGGCACGACGGCTCGGGCCCGAACGAGAGAGGAAAATGACGAGCGACTGCACGGAGGGGACCCGCCCGTCCGGCACCCCTCCACGTCGTCTCCGTACCTGGCGAGGCGTGCCGGGGGCACCGTAGCACCGGCCATCCGACGCTTTGTATACGTACAGTTATCTAGCCAAAACCGGTGCGTTTACGGATTCCGAAACCTTTAGGCTAGGCCATGGAAACCCGCCTCTAATACCTTCGTCAGGGTTCCCGGCGCATGAAGTCGAAGTCGCAGCCCTCGTCGGCCTGCAGCACCGAGGTCCAGTACAGCCGCGCGTAGCCGCGGGCCGCCCATGCCGGCTCGGCCGGCACGCCGAGCCCGGCCCGTCGGGTCTCCAGCTCGGCGTCGTCGACCAGCATGTCGATGCGGCGCGCCGCGACGTCGAGCCGGATCACGTCGCCGGTCCGCACCAGTGCGAGCGGCCCGCCGTCGGCCGACTCCGGCGTGATGTGGAGCACGATGGTGCCGAAGGCCGTGCCGCTCATCCGAGCGTCGGAGATGCGGACCATGTCCTTGACGCCTTGGCGGCCGAGCTTCCGCGGGATCGGCAGGTAGCCGGCCTCGGGCATGCCGGGCGCCCCCTTCGGGCCGGTGTTGCGCAGCACCAGCACGTCGTCGGCCCGCACGTCGAGATCGGGATCGTCGATGCGGGCAGCCATGTCGGCGGTCGACTCGAACACCACGGCCCGCCCGGTGTGCTGCAGCAGCGACGGCGTCGCCGCCGAATGCTTGATGACGGCGCCGCGCGGCGCGAGGTTGCCGTGCAGCACCGCGACGGCGCCGACCGGCTTGATCGGGTTCGCCGCCGAGCGGATCACCGTCTGGCCCGGCACCTCCTCGGCCTGAGCGACGACGTCGCGCAGCGTGCCGCCGGCGACCGTCGGGGCATCGAGATCGATCAGCGATCCGAGCTGCTGCAGGAGCTTCGGCATGCCGCCGGCGTGGTGGAAATGCTCCATGTAGTGGTCGCCGGACGGCTTGAGATCGACCAGCACCGGCACCTCGCGGCCGATCGCGTCGAACGAGTCGAGGTCGATCCGGTGCGGCGTGCGGTTGGCGATGGCGGTGAGGTGGACGATGCCGTTGGTCGAGCCGCCGATCGCCTGCAGCACCACCTGGGCGTTGCGGAACGCCGCGGGGGTGAGGATCTCGCTCGGCCGCGGGCCGCCGCTGCGCGCCATCTCGGCGGCGCGCCTTCCGCTCGCCTCGGCGATGCGGACGCGCTCGGCATGCGGGGCCGGCACGGTGGCGCTCATCGGCAGCGACAGGCCGAGCGCCTCGGTCATGCAGGCGATGGTGGAGGCCGTGCCCATCACCATGCAGGTGCCGACCGACGGCGCGAGCCGCCCCTCGACCTCGCCGATCTCCTGCTCGTCGATGTCGCCGGCGCGGTGCGCGCTCCACAGCCGCCGGCAGTCCGTGCAGGCGCCCAGAACCTCGCCCTTGTGATGGCCCACCACCATCGGCCCGACGGGCACCACCACGGTCGGCAGATCGACGCTCGCCGCCGCCATGATCTGAGCCGGCAGCGTCTTGTCGCAGCCGCCGATGACGATGACGGCGTCCATGGGCTGGGCCCGGATCATCTCCTCGGTGTCCATGGCCATCAGGTTGCGCAGGAACATCGAGGTCGGATGGGCGAAGCTCTCGTGGATCGAGATGGTCGGGAACACCATCGGCATGGCGCCGGCCAGCATGACGCCGCGCTTGGCCGCCTCGACCAGGGCCGGCATGTTACCGTGGCAGGGATTGTAGTCGCTGCCCGTGTTGGTGATGCCGACGATCGGCCGATCGAGCGCGTCGTCCGAGTAGCCCATCGCCTTGATGAAGGCCTTGCGCAGGAACAGCGAGAAGCCGGCGTCGCCGTAGCTGGTGAGACCCTTGCGCAGGCCCTTCGTCATGGTCGTTTCTCCGTTGCGGCCCGCGGCGGGCCGGGCTATCTGCTTTTGTCTGTTCGATCGGGGGTGCGGCCGCCCGGACGGGCGGCACGCGCGGTCGACGCCGAGTCAGGCGCGGGAGGCTGGATCAGAACGGCTGCAGCCCGGCCTTGGCGACGATGTCGCGATAGCGCTTTCTCTCCGCGGTCGCAAACGTCGAGAAGGCGTCCGGCGTGATGGGCGAGGCGACCGCGCCGATCTCCTTCAGCCGCGCCGCCATCTCGGGCGTGCCGAAGAACGTCTTGATATCGGCGGCGATCTGCTCGACCACGGCGCGCGGCGTGCCGGCCGGCGCGAACAGGCCGTGCCAGGACGGCGCGTCGAAACCCGGCAGCGTCTCGGCGATGGTCGGGAGATCCGGCGCGGTCGGGCTGCGCTCCGTGCTGGTGACGGCGAGCGCCCGCACCGTGCCGGACTGCGCCAGCGGCCAGGCGAACGTGATGTTGTCGAAGGCGAGGTCGACATGGCCGCCCGACAGCGCCGCGGCGACGTCGTTCGAGCTCTTGTAGGGCACGTGGACGAGCTTGATGCCGGCCATCATCTGGAACAGCTCGGCCGGCAGATGGGTGGCGCTGCCGACGCCGGACGAGCCGTAGACCAGCGGCTCGGGCCGCGACTTGGCGTAGGCGATCAGCTCCGGCACGGTCTTCGGCGGCAGCTTGGGCGTGACGGTGAGCAGGTTCGGCACCTTGGCGAACAGGCTGATCGCGGCAAAATCCTTCTCGGCGTCGTAGCGCGGGTCCTTGTAGACGAAGGGCGCGATCGCCTGCGTGCTGGCGGTGCCGACGAGCAGCGTGTAGCCGTCCGGCTTGGCGCGCGCCACCCAGGCGGCGCCGAGCGTGCCGCCGGCGCCCGCCTTGTTCTCGATCACGAAGGGCGTCTTGTACTTGTCCTGCATGGCCTGGACGAACAGCCGCCCGAACATGTCGGTGGTGCCGCCCGCCGAAAACGGCACGACGACCGTGACGGTGCGGGCCGGCCACGCCTCCTGAGCCGACGCCGGCAGTGTCGTGGTCATCGTCATGCTGGCGGCGAGCAGGAGCCCTGCCGCGAGTGCCAAACTGGTTCGCATGGTGTCTCTCCCGTGAAGCTTCGTTGTTTGGTTCTTTGGCCGTCGGTCTTGAATCGTCGATCTTGATCGTCGTTCTGCTGGCGCGGCGCGCCGTCGTCTCATCGGTCGGGCCGGCCCTCCGTGACGATCGCCAGCGGCGCCGGCGCGCCGGCCGCGACCCGCGCCAGATAATCGGCCTTGCTGGCCTGCAGATGGGCGACGCAGAGCTGGGCGAGCGCCCAGGAGTCACGGCCGCCCAGAAGCTCGATCATCATGTCGTGCTGACGCACCGAGACGTCGCGCCCGGCGCGGTCCCCGAGATTCTTGGCCCGCATCGGCAGTGTCAGGTTCATGTAGTCCTGCAGGGTGCGCACCAGATACGGGTTGCCGCAGGCCGAGAAGAGCGCGAGATGGAATTCGTCGTTCGCCTCGTGGACGCCGCGCAGGTCGCCGGCCGCGATGCAGGCGCGGTAGCGGTTCTGGATCGCGGCGAGATGCTCGGCCAGCGTGGCCGGCGCCGGCAGCGCGATCATCAGCGCCGCCTGGCGGGTGAGCAGCTCGCGCACCTCGTAGATCTTCACCACCTCCTCGGCCGCGTAGGAGCGCACCGTCGCGCCGACGTTCTTCTCGCGGCGGACGAGGCCGGCCTGCTCGAGCTGGGCGAGCGCCTGGCGGACGCAGTGTCGGCTGGCGCCGTGGCGGGTCATCAGCCGGTCCTCGACCAGCCGGGCGCCGGGCGCGAGCCGGCCGAAGATGACGTCCTCCTCGATGCGGCGGACGACCTCGCGCAGCGCGCGGTCGCGCAGCGTGGAGGGAGACGAGGTGGCGGACGATCGCGTCAAGGCGGGAGACCGGCGCGGCTGGGGCGGCTGGGGGGCTGGACCGAAGCCTTCACCGACCGCGACAGATTGTCAATAATCGCCCGCGGCAGGGTTCATTTTCCGCCGATCGAACCCACATCTCGAACGAGATCGTCGACGATGGTGAGGCAGCGGCGGGTTGTGATCCGAACCGGCCTCACCGTCGTAAAGAGGTCGACAGGCAACAGGAGAGCGCGATGAGCGGGGTGGGTGCGGACATGATGACGGCGACCGGGTTGATCGTGGCGCTCGGCCTGATCCTCGCTGCCGGCCTCCGGGCGCTCGCCGCGAACGCCGAGCCACGGCTCGTCCCGGTTCCGGTGCGCAGCCGGCGCCGCCGCATGCAGGGCTGATGCGGGCCGCCACTCGGCTCAGCCGGTGGGAGCCTCCGTCGCGCCGCCGGCGTTCTCCTCGTCGCTCGGCAGTGTCCCGCTGCCGGGCGTCTTCTCCGGATCGGTGAGTTTTGGCGCGGCGTGCGGGCCGGCCTTCGGGAGGTCTCGCCTCCCGGCCTCCTCGGAGTCCGCACCGTCTCGTTTCGGCTGCTTCTCGCGTTCGGTCGCCATACCGCACCAAGCCCACCGGGTCGCTCGCGGTTCCGGGCGACACCCTTTCGGGTGACACCCTGGTGCGGCGGCGTGATCGCTCCCCGACCGTCCCGGTTCCGACACAGGAACCGCAGGCACTCCGCCCCGATTTGCACCATGACGGCGCCCGTCCGCCGATCAGGAGCAGACCGCCGCGGTGCCCGCATGACCTCGCCACGACACCTCACCATCGACCTGCCGGACGGCGCCGCCCATGTGCTCGAGGCGGGGTCCGGCCCGCCGGTCGTGCTGCTGCACGGGGTCAGCGGGCTCGCCGAGGAGATCATGGCGCCGTTGCTCGAGCTGTCCGGCGGACACCGACTGCTGGCGATCGATCGACCCGGATACGGCGGCTCGGCGCCGCAGCCGGCCGACCGCATGGCGCCGGATCGCCAGGCGGAGTGGCTCGCCGCCGTGCTCGACGCGCTCGCGGTCGATCGGCCCGTGATCGTCGCCCACTCCTTCGCGTCGTCGATCGCGCTGTGCCTCGCTCTCGCCCGGCCCGACCGCCTCGCCGGCCTCGTGCTGCTCGGTCCGTTCTGCCGCCCGACGCCGCCGTCGGCGCGGCCGCTGCTGCGGGTGGCGTCGAAGCGCATGCTCGGCTGGCCGGTGCGCTGGGCGTTGCCCCAGGTGGCGCCGTTCCTCGCCGCCCGCTCGCTGGCCGCGACCTTCGCGCCCGATCCCGTGCCCGACCATGTGCTCAGGCTGCCCTTCGCGGTGGCGGTACAGCCGCACGCCGTGATGGCGATGGCGGCGGAGCTGAACGGCTTCAACGCGGTGATGGAGACGGTGGCCGACCGCCTGCACGAGATCGCCTGCCCGGCCGTGGTGATCGCCGGCGACTGCGACCGCATCGCCCCCTTCGACCACCACGTCGATTGGCTGGCGGCCCGGATGGCGCACTGCACGACCGTGCGGGTGGAGGGGCGCGGCCACATGATCCACCATGTCCGGCCGACCGCCGTCGTCCACGCGGTGGAACGGGTGCTGCGGGCGGACCGTCGCCTGATCGACCTGCGGCCGCTGCGCCGCGGCCTCGCGACATGGACGCGGGCGCTGCGCCGACGCCAGATCGCCGGCCGTCCGGCCGCGTGAGGGCGCCCGCCTCGGCGCCCTACCCGGCCAGGATCATGGTCTCGATCATGCCTTCGAGATTGAGGGCGACGTGCAGGACGATCACCAGCGTCGTCGATCCGGTGCGCCAGCGCAGCCAGCCGAGCAAGAGGCCGACGCCGAAGATCAAGAGGACGCCGACCCAGTCGTACTGGACGTGCAGGAGCGCGAACACGAACGCGGTCAGCACGATGGTGGGCACCGCGCTCCTGTCGCTGCGGGCACAGCCGCGGAACACGAAGCCGCGAAACAGGATCTCCTCGCCGATCGGCGCGACGATCACCAGGGCCGGCCACAGGAGCCACAGCACGCCCTGCGCCGACGCGCTGCGCCAGATCGCGATCTGGATCGGCGGGACGAGATCGCGGCCCGCCGCGAGCGTCACGCCGTCGGCGACCAGCACCAGCGCGACGAGGCTCGCGAGCCCGACCAAAAGGTCGCGCCGGGCCGGCACGTCCAATCCCAGATAACCGAGGGCGGAGCCAGCCTTCACGCGCGCCGCCAGGACGAGCGTGACGGTCTGCACGACATTGGCCGCCACGACGACCAGCACGACGGCGCCGCCATGCGCCGGCAGCGCCGGTCCGGCGAGCGCCGCCGGACCGAGCCAGCCCGATAGAAGAACCGCCGCCACCGCCTGCCCGAGCCCGAAAGCCAGTAGAGCGATGGCGACGGTCGCGACCATGCCCCAGGGCATCTCGCCGGCCGACGGCTCGCCGTGGCTCGGGGCTTTCGTCGACGACATCACGGCCCTTTCGCCCCTGGCCCCTGGGTCCCGGGTCTGCGCACGTCGCGATGCGACGCGCTCCGCCCGGGACACGAGGCCTTGTGTCGACCCGACCGTCGGGCAATGACGTCCGCCGCGCCCCCGGACCTCGTGTCCCGGGCGCGGTGCGCCGCGAAGCGGTGCACCGCCGACCCGGGACCCAGGAGCCGCGGGCTCGGAGCTGCGCCTTCGACCGAGTGAGCCAGTCGGGATCCGGAGGTCGTCCCGACGCCGCTCAAGGCACCAGAATCGACGTGCCGGTGGTCGCCCGGGACTCGAGGTCGATATGGGCTTGCTGCGCGTCCTTCAGGGCGTAGCGGGTCTGGATCGGGATCTTGACGGCGCCGCTCTTCACCACCTCGAACAGCTCGCTCGCCAGCCCGTCGAGATCCGCGCGGCTCGCGGCGTAGTGGTTGAGGGTCGGCCGCGTCACGAACAGCGAGCCCTTGGCCTGCAGCAGGTTGATGTTGAACGCCTCGATCGAGCCGGACGCATTGCCGAACGAGACGAACATGCCGAGCGGCTTGATGCAGTCGAGCGAGGCCGGGAAGGTCGACTTGCCGACGCCGTCATAGACGACGTCGCACAGCGCCCCGCCGGTGATCTCCTTGACGCGGGCCGGGAAGTCCTCGTCGCGATAGTAGATGACGTGGTCGCAGCCGTTCGCCTTGGCGAGCTCGCCCTTCTCCTTCGAGCCGACCGTGCCGATCACGGTGGCGCCGAGCCGCTTCGCCCACTGGCAGGCGATCAGGCCGATGCCGCCGGCGGCGGCGTGAATCAGGATGGTGTGCTCCGGCCCGACCTTGAAGGTGCGGCGGAGCAGATAGCAGACGGTCATGCCCTTGAGCATGATGCCGCCGGCCTGGGCGAGGTCGATGCCGTCCGGCACCTTGACCACGCGGGCCGCCGGGAGAAGGCGCTCCGCCGCGTAGCCGCCGAGCGCCACCACATAGGCGACCTTGTCGCCGACCGCGATGTCGGTCACGTCCGGGCCGACCGCCGTCACAGTGCCGGCGCCCTCGTTGCCGGCGATGAAGGGCAGCCCGACCGGCGACGGATAGAGGCCGGTGCGGAAGTAGGTGTCGATGAAGTTGATGCCGCACGACGCTTGGCTGATGCGGATCTGGCCCGGTCCCGGCGCCGGGACGTCGACCTCCTCGTAGGTCAGCACCTCGGGTCCGCCGACCTTGTGCACTCGCACGGCAGCCACCATGGACGTCTCCTTCCGATTTGCTCCCGGGAGGCTCGGCCCGGGCCGATATGCGGGGCGCGGCGGCGCGCGCCGCCGGGGGCGAGATCATAGGAAACGGGTCTTTCCGCGCAAGCGCGACCGCGGCTCCGCATCCGGCGCCACGCGCAGGGCAGGCATGGCGAGCCGATCCGGCGTGCCGCTCGGGTGAACGGCCCCTAACGGTCATTCCGGGGCGGCGCGGCAGCGCCGAACCCGGAATCCAGCCCAGACGCAGACGGTGCCGCTGGATTCCGGGTTCGCGGCTTCGCCGCGCCCCGGAATGACGGGACGCTGATCAAAGGAGTCGGGATCAGAAGTGGCTGAAGCTCGCCCGGTCGAGCGCCAGCGGGTGGCCGTCCGGCCCGAGCAGCACCGGGGCGCCCTGGCCTTCAAAAATCTCGCCGATGTCGGTCACCGGCACGCCGACGGCTTCCGCGGCCGCCGTGAAAGACGCCAGCTGCTCGGGCGGCACCGTGCAGAGGATCTCGTAGTCGTCGCCGCCCGACAGCACGGCGGCCAAGTGCTCGGGCGCGGCGTCGAGCAGGCGATGCGCCGCGCCCGACAGCGGCACGTGCCCGACCTCGACCCGGGCCGTGACGCCCGAGACCCGGCACAGCTTGGCGAGATCGCCGGCGAGCCCGTCCGACACGTCCATGCCGGCGGTCGCGTGCGTGCGCACCGCCTCGGCGAGCGCGGTGCGCGGCCGCGGCTCGAGATAGCGCGACAGGAGATGGTCGCGCTCCGCCGCGGTCAGGCCGAAGTCCTCGGCCCCGGCCCGCTCCATCCGCAGCACGAGGCCGAGCGCGGCGTCGCCGATCGTGCCGGTGACGAGAACGCGGTCGCCCGGCCGGGCGCCGCTGCGCTTCACCAGCGTGCCGGTGGGAACGGCGCCGATCACCGTGACCGAGATCATCACGGGGCCGGGCGAGGCGACCGTGTCGCCGCCGTAGAGCGGGCAGCCATAGGCGGTCGCGTCCTCGCCGAGCGCGGCGGCGAAGGCCGCGAGCCAGGCGTCGTCGACTGCCACGGCGGCAGCCGCAGCGTCGGGCGCGGCGCGGCCGGGCCGCCGCGGCAGCGCCAGCGATAGGAGGAAGCCGAGCGGCCGCGCCCCCTTGGCGGCGAGGTCCGACAGGTTGATCCGCAGCGCCTTCCGCGCGATCGCGGCCGGCGAGTCGTCGGCGAAGAAATGCATGCCGGCGACGATCGCGTCGGTCTCCAGCACCAGCTCGCAGTCGTCCGGCGGCGTCATCACGGCGACGTCGTCGGACAGCCCCAACGCCCCCGGATGAGTCGCGAGCGGAGCGAAATGCCGGGCGATCAGCCGGTCCTCGCCGGAGCCGTTCTTTCCATCGTCGCTGGTCATGGGCTCCCCGGCTCCGAGTCGTCGTCGGGCGAGCGTAGAGCATTTTTCGTCGGGTTCGACCCTCGCAAGACCTCGTGTCCCGGGCGCGGCGCAACGCGAGTGACCCGGGACCCAGGGGCGATCCTGACGAGGCGCATCCCCGTGCCGCCCCTTGGGCCCCGGCTCTGCGGCCCATCGGGCCTGCGGCCCGCTGCGCCTTGTCCGGGGCACGGGAGCAGCCGGGCGCGGCGCATCCCGCGCAAACGCCCGGTTGTCCGACGGCGAGTGAACCGGACGGCGCCCCGCGCGTACCATCCAGGACGATCATCGGCTTCGGTCCGGCCGGCTGCACGCTTTTCCGCGGAGTGGTATCGAAAGACCAGCCAACACCGCCCGGAACCCGTCGCATGCCGCATGCCGAATCTCCCCCGATCCTCGTCTGGTTCCGGGACGATCTCCGCCTCGCCGACAACCCGGCCCTGACGGCCGCCGCTGGCGGCGACGGCCCGGTGGTCGCGGCCTACGTGCTCGACGACGAGACCCCGGGCGTCCGGCCGCTCGGCGGCGCGGCGCGCTGGTGGCTCGCCGGGTCGCTGCGGGCGCTCGCCGCGGATCTTCGCGCCCACGGCGTCTCCCTGATCCTGCGGCGCGGGCAGGCGGCCCAAAAAATCCCGGCCCTGGTCGAGGAGGTCGGTGCCGCCGAGGTCGTGTGGAACCGACGCTACGAGCCGGTCGCCGCCGCCGTCGACGACACCGTGGCCGACGCGCTCGCCGCGCGCGGGATCGGCGTCGCGACCTTCCAGGCGTCGCTGCTCGTCGAGCCGGCGCAGATGCGCACCAAGACGGGCGGACCCTACGGCGTGTTCACGCCGTTCCTGCGCGCCCTGCTGGCCCGGCCGGCGCCGCGCAGCCCCCTACCCGCCCCGAAGGCGCTGCGGGGCGTCGAGGGCGTCGCCTCCGACCGGCTGGAGGACTGGGGCTTGGAGCCGACTGCGCCCGACTGGGCGGCCGGCTTTCGCCCGCTCTGGACGCCCGGCGAGACCGGCGCCCGCAACCGGCTGGCGTCGTTCCTCGACGAGGGTCTGAACGGCTACGCGACGCTGCGCGACCGGCCGGACCGGGCCAACACGTCGCGCCTCTCGCCGCATCTGCGCTTCGGCGAGATCAGCCCGTTCCAGGTTTTTCACGCCGCGCAGCATGCCCGCGACGCGGGGCGCGGCGGCGCGAGCGGCCCGGACATCGACAAGTTCGTCGCCGAGCTGGTGTGGCGCGAGTTCTCGTATCACCTGCTCGCGCACAATCCCGGGCTCGCGACCAAAAACTACCAGCCGCGCTTCGACGCCTTCCCGTGGCGCCACGACCCCGATGCACTGCGCGCCTGGCAGCGCGGCGAGACCGGCTATCCGATCGTCGACGCCGGGATGCGCGAGCTGTGGACGACGGGCTGGATGCACAACCGGGTGCGCATGGTCGTCGCCTCGTTCCTGGTGAAGCACCTCCTGATCGACTGGCGTGAGGGCGAGCGCTGGTTCTGGGACACGCTCCTCGACGCCGATCCGGCCAACAACGCGGCGAGCTGGCAGTGGGTCGCCGGCTCCGGCGCCGACGCGGCACCCTATTTCCGCATCTTCAATCCGGTCCTGCAGGGAGAGAAATTCGATCCCGACGGCGCCTATGTGAAGCACTGGAGTCCCGCGCTGCGCCGTCTCGGAGCACAGCACGTTCATCGGCCCTTCGACACGCCGCCGCTGGAGCTGGCCGCCGCCGGCGTGACGCTCGGACAAAACTATCCGGCGCCCCTCGTCGATCATAAAGTCGCCCGCGAGCGGGCGCTGGCCGCGCTCGCCGAGACCAAGGCGTGAGACCAGAGGGAGCCGGCGCGGCTCAGGCGTAGGCCACCCAGCCGCGCCATGTTAAGGCGGCAAAGAACAAGCTCACGCCGGAAAAGCCGGCATCGTTCAGCACCGCCTCGTCCTCGGCCGGATCGAGCAGCGGCAGATGGGCCTCGACGGCCTTGCGGGCGCCCTCGGCGAGCTCGGGCTCGGCGCCCGACGCCACCGCGAACGCCGCGTAGCGCGACAGCCAGACACTGCGCTCCGCGGCGGCTTGCGGAAAGCTCGAATGCGCCGCCACGAACGGCGCTCCCGGCCTCAGGCGCCGCCTGATCTCGCCGGCTGTGCGGCGTCGCTCGTCGGCGTCGAGGAAATGCAGCGTCAGCAGGCACGTCGCCGCGTCGAACGGCCCTTTCGGCGCATCGTCGATGAGTCCCTTCACGAGCTGCACCCGCGCCGCGAGCGGCCCGAGCGTGCGCTCCGCGAGCCGCAGCATCTCGGCCGCCGGATCGACGCCGACGAAGCGCCATCCCGGCTGCGCCTCCGCCAGCGCCTTCAGCTCGAGCCCGCCACCGGCTCCGAGCACCAGCACGGTCGCGTCGCTCGGCACCCGCTCGGCGAGGAGCAGCCCGGTCATGCGGTGGAGATCGTCGAACCCCGGCACGAAGCGCCGCGGACCGTCCGTGTAGCGCGCCACCATTGCGGGATCCTCGAAGGCATCGAGGAAGTTCAGCGGGCTCGGTTCAAGCGACATCCGGAATCTCCGATCGATGGACGCCCCCCCGCGCCGCGAGCCGCGCGTGGAAGTCCGCACTCAGCGTGGCCAGCGTGATTTCGCCGAGCCGCGCCAGCAGCAGCGCCTCGGCGTCGTCCAGCACCCGGTCGAGAGCGCCGTTGACGGCCTGCTCGACCAGGCAGGCCGGTGCCGCGTCCCGATTGCCGATGGCGAACAGCGGGGGACGGCCGAGCGCCGCGTAGACGTCGAGCAGCGTGATGGCGGAGAGATCCCGCGCCAACGACCAGCCGCCGCCATGGCCTTTGCCGGACCGCACCAGGCCGTGCTCGCGCAAGCCCGCCAAGATTCGCCGGATCACCACCGGGTTGGTCTGCATGGCCTTGGCTAGGACCTCGGACGTCACCGGCGCGTCCCGCTGCGCCATGTGCAGGAGCACATGCAAGATGCCCGACAGCCGCCCGTCCCGTCTCATGTAACTCGATATATTACGTGATTCGCGAACCGTCAATGCGCGCCATGATCGCCGCGACGGAGATGAGAATTGCCCGGAGGACGCGAAATAGGGTCTGCTCTTCTCCACCGGCCCGGTTCACTGTCGCGCCAAAACCTGCTTCACGATCGACAGCCGCCATGCCGAACGGAGAAAGCATGCAGATGAGCGAGAACGTGACGCGCGCGATCGGCAACACGCCGCTGATCAAGCTCAAGCGCGCGTCGGAACAGACCGGCTGCACCATTCTGGGCAAGGCCGAGTTCATGAATCCCGGCCAGTCGGTGAAAGACCGGGCCGCCTTGTTCATCATCGAGGACGCGATCGCCCGCGGCGCGCTGAAGCCCGGCGGCGTCATCGTCGAGGGCACGGCCGGCAACACCGGCATCGGACTCGCGATGGTGGCGGACGCGCTCGGCTTCCGCACCGTGATCGTGATCCCCGAGACGCAGAGCCAGGAGAAGAAGGACGCGCTGCGCGCCTTCGGCGCCGAGCTGGTCGAGGTGCCGGCCGTGCCCTACGCCAACCCGAACAACTACGTGAAGATCTCGGGCCGCCTCGCGGCCGAGCTGGCGGCGAGCGAGCCGGCCGGCGCGATCTGGGCGAACCAGTTCGACAACGTGGCGAACCGCGAGGGCCACATCCGCACCACCGGCCCGGAGATCTGGGAGCAGACCGGCGGCACCATCGACGGCTTCGTCAGCGCGGTCGGCACCGGCGGCACGCTCGCCGGCGTCGGCATGGCGCTGAAGGCGAAGAACAAGGACGTGAAGATCGCCCTCGCCGATCCGAAGGGCGCGGCGCTGTTCTCGTACTACACGACGGGCGTGCTGAAGTCGGAAGGCTCGTCGATCACCGAAGGCATCGGCCAGGGGCGCATCACCAAGAACCTCGAGGATGCGCCGATCGACCTCGCCTATCAGATCCCGGACGAGGAGGCGATCCCGCTGCTGTTCGACCTGATCGCGCAGGAGGGCCTGTGCCTCGGCGGCTCGTCCGGCATCAACATCGCCGGCGCGATGAGGCTCGCCAGGGCGCTCGGCCCCGGCAAGACGATCGTGACGATCCTGTGCGACTCCGGCACGCGCTATCAGTCGAAGCTGTTCAACCCGGAGTTCCTGCGCAGCAAGGGGATTCCCGTGCCGGAGTGGCTGATCCGGCCGTCCCGCATCACGGTGCCCTACATCAACGCGTGAAGCTGATCGGGACGCTCGTCTCGACCTCTCCCCGCAGGGGAGAGGCAGCCACGCCGCACGCACCGCGGCGTCAGAATGCCCGCACCATCGGGCTTATCCGACCGGCTTTCAGCGCGTCACGTCTGCTCCGTGTGCGCTACTTCGGCTGCAGAGCAGCAGAGCCTCACCGCACGAAGTGATAAATCCCGTTCAGCCCGATCAGGCCGATCACGATCAGATAGATGGCGATCACGTAGTTGAGGAGCCGCGGCATGATCAGGATGAGGATGCCGGCGGCGAGGGCGACGAAGGGCCCGATATGGGCGGCCGTGATGGTCATCGATGTGCTCCCGGAGACTGGCTGGCGGGCCGACGGCCCACCCGGACGATGCTTGCCCGAACGGTTCGGGTACCCCTGCGACTCGGTACCCGAACAACGCGGTACCACGGACCCTGTTCATTCGATTCGGCGCAAATTGAGACCCGACGCCTCGACGGCCACGGCGTTTGCCGGTAGGACGGAGCGCGGACGTTACCTCGCGAGGGCGCGATGCCGACCGATTGCCTCTTCCGTGACAATTCTTATCTGCGCGACTGCGACGCCACCGTGGTCGGCGTGACACCCGAGGGCGGGATCGTGCTCGACCGCACCGTGTTCTATGCCGCCTCGGGCGGCCAGCCGGGCGACCGCGGCACCCTGACCGTCGGCGACGGAACCGTGATCCCGATCGAAACCGCCGTCTTCACCGACCCGCTGAAGACCGAGATCGCCCATCTGCCGCCGAAGGGCGCCGCCGTGCCGGCGCTCGCGGTCGGCACGCCCGTGAACGCGGCGATCGACTGGGGGCTGCGCCACGGCCGCATGCGCATCCACACGGCGCTGCATCTGCTGTCCGCCGTGCTGCCCTACGCGGTGACGGGCGGCTCGGTCGGCGACGCCGACGGCCGCCTCGACTTCGACATCCCGGACGCCGGGCTCGACAAGGACGCGATCACGGACAAGCTCGCCGAGATGATCGCGACCGACGCGGCGGTGACCAGCCGCTGGATCACCGATGCCGAGCTCGAGGCCAATCCCGGCCTCGTCAAGACGATGTCGGTGAAGCCGCCGATCGGCACGGGCCGGGTGCGGCTGATCGAGATCCAGGGCCTCGACCTGCAGCCCTGCGGCGGCACCCACGTGGCGCGCACCGCCGAGATCGGCGCCGTGCGGGTCACCCAGATCGAGAAGAAGGGCAAGATCAACCGCCGCGTCCGCATCGCCTTCGCCTGACCCGCCGCGTCCGGGCTTCGCGCGCACGGCGCACCGCGCCGCCGGCCCGCTCGCAAGACCTCGCCAAAATCCTGCCCTGAAATCCCGCCCACAGGATCCACCATGACAACCCGCCCCTCGGCCTTCGTCTCGACGGAATGGCTCGCGCAAAAGCTCGGCGAGAAAGACCTCGTCGTGCTCGACGCCTCCTATTATCTGCCGACCCAGAACCGCGACGCCGCGGCCGAGTATCGGGCGGCCCACATCCCGGGCGCGCTGCGCTTCGACATCAACGCCGTCGCCGACCAGGCGACCACGCTGCCCCACATGCTGCCGACGGCAGAAGAATTCGCCGCCGCGGTCGGCGCCATGGGCATCGCCGAGACCGACACCGTCGTCGTCTATGACGGGCTCGGCCTGTTCTCGGCCCCGCGCGTCTGGTGGACGTTTCGGCTGTTCGGGGCGCGCAATGTGTTCGTGCTGGAGGGCGGATTTCCGCGCTGGATCGCCGAAGGCCGGCCGGTCGAGGGCGGGACGTCGAGCCGCCCGCCGAAGACGTTCCAGGTCACGCCGCCGGCCGACCTTGTCGCCGACGTCGCGCGGGTGCAGAAGACCATCGCCGAGGGCTCGGCCCAGGTGGTCGACGCGCGTGCCGCCGACCGGTTCCGCGGCGAGGCACCCGAGCCGCGCGCCGGTCTCCCGTCCGGCCACATCCCGGGCTCGTTCAACGTGCCGCATGCCGCCCTCGTCGAGAACGGCGCCCTCAAATCCGCCGAGGCGCTGCGCGCCGCCTTCGCGGCCGGCGGCGTCGACCTGGAAAAACCGGTGCTGACCACCTGTGGCTCCGGCGTCTCGGCCGCCGTGCTGTGGATCGCCCTCCACACCCTCGGCCGCGATCCGGTCGCCCTCTACGACGGCTCGTGGACCGAATGGGCCGGCCGCGGCGATCTGCCGATCGCGACCGCAAAGGGGTAAAATCGCCAGGAGCCGCGAGCACGGCGCCGGCTCTCCCTCTCCCCGCCTGCGGGGAGAGGGTTGGGGTGAGGGGCAGCCTCGACGGCGCACTCGCGGTGACGCCCCCTCACCCGAAGTTCGCGCTTACAGCGCGGACTTCGACCTCTCCCCGCACGCGGGGAGAGGTGAAGAACTCACCCCAGAATCTGCCCCAGGAACGTCTTCGTCCGCTCGTGCTGCGGATGGGAGAAGAATTCCTCCGGCGTGTTGATCTCGACGATCTGGCCGGCGTCCATGAAGACGACGCGGTCGGCGACCTGGCGCGCGAAGCCCATCTCGTGGGTGACGCACAGCATGGTCATGCCGGTCTCGGCGAGCGACACCATCGTGTCGAGCACCTCCTTGACCATCTCGGGATCGAGCGCCGAGGTCGGCTCGTCGAACATCATGATCTTCGGGCTCATGCACAGCGCGCGGGCGATCGCCACGCGCTGCTGCTGGCCGCCCGAAAGCTGCGCCGGGTACTTGTTGGCCTGCTCGGGGATGCGCACGCGGGCGAGATAGCGCATCGCGATCTCCTCGGCCTCCTTGCGCGGCATTTTTCGCACATGGATCGGCGCCAGCGTGCAGTTTTGCAGGACCGTGAGATGCGGGAACAGGTTGAACTGCTGGAACACCATGCCGACCTCGCGGCGCACCTCGTCGATGCGCTTGAGATCGTCCGTCACCGACACGCCGTCGACCACGATGGAGCCGCGCTGGAACGGCTCGAGCGCGTTGACGCAGCGGATCATCGTCGACTTGCCGGAGCCCGACGGGCCGCAGATGACGATGCGCTCGCCGCGCGTCACCTCGAGGTTCACGTCGGAGAGCACCTGGAACTCGCCGAACCATTTGTACACGCCGGAGATCTTCACGGCGATATCGCCCGGCGCGTCGCTCGTAGCGGCGGGCGGCACGTCGGCGCGGGTTTCGGTGGTCACGCCCATGGCGAAAGGTCCTCTCAGCGCCGGTCGCCGGCGGCGAGGCGCCGCTCGATTCCGGTCGCGTAGCGCGACATGAAGTGGCAGGCGACGAAGTAGCAGACCGCCGCGAAGGCGTAGCCCGTGGTGCTGGTCACCGGCGTCGCCCAGGCCGGATCGACGCGGGCGATCTCGATGGTGCGCAGGAAGTCGAAGATGCCGACGAAGAACACCAGCGTCGTGTCCTTGAACAGCGCGATGTAGTTGTTGACGATGTTGGGGATCGTCACGCGCAGCGCCTGCGGCAGCACGACCAGCGCCAGCATGCGCCAGTAGCCGAGCCCCAGCGCCCGCGCCGCCTCGTACTGGCCCTTGGGGATCGAGGCGAGGCCGGCCCGCACCACCTCGGCCATGTAGGCGGAGGCGAAGATCGCGATGCCGACGAGGGCGCGCAGGAGCTTGTCGGGCGACCAGGCGGGCGGCACGAACAGCGGCAGCATCACGCTCGCCATGAACAGCACCGTGATCAGCGGCACGCCGCGCACGAGCTCGATGAAGCCGATCGAGAGGAGCCGCACCGCCGGCATGGTCGAGCGCCGCCCGAGCGCCAGCAGGATGCCGAGCGGCAGCGACACCACGATGCCGACCGAGGCGACGACCAGCGTCACCAAAAGCCCGCCCCACAGCGCCGTGTCGACCACCGCGAGGCCGAGCGTCGGCCAGCCGCGCAGCAAGATGAACGAGACGGTCGGCAGCGCCAGGAAGAAGAAGGCGGCGCCGAGGTCGCGGCGCGGCGCGTCGAGCCACAGGAGCCAGACGGTGCCAAAGGCGAGCAGCGCGAAGAACACGTCGACACGCCACCGCTCGGCGAGCGGATACGGGCCGTAGATGAAGAACGAGAACCAGGTGCGCACGAAGGCCCAGCAGGCGCCCGGATCGGGATTGCCGGCCGACGGCAGGCAGGCGTCGCGGCCCGACCCGCTCCACACCGCGTCGATCAGCATGAAGTCGACCAGCGGCGGGATCGTCCACCACGCCGCCGCGATCACCAGCAGCGTGAGCAGCCCGCTCAGCGGCGTCGCGAACAGGTTCTTGCGCACCCAGTGGAGCGGCCCGGACGGCAGCGGCGGCCGCGCCACGTGCGGCACCGGCGTGGTGCGGACATAGGCGACACGTGCCGTCTCGGCCGGAGGTGCGGCGAGGTCGGTCATGCGCGCCGCCCTCCCTTCACCTCTGCCTGCGGCTCTCCGGGGCCAACCGCCTTCATGGGGTGGTTCCCTCCCCCCTTGTGGGGGAGGGTTTCGCGCGAAGCGCGACGGGAGGGGGGTGAGCCACACGCGCGGAGTCTGCGGCTCACCCCCCTCCCCGACCCTCCCCCACAAGGGGGGAGGGAGAAGCGGGCGCCGCGGCGCGAACAGGCGTGCAGACCGATCCTCATCATCCCGCTCACCGCTCCGCCGGGGTGATCCAGGCGTTGTACCAGTTCATCAGCGCCGAGGTTGCGAGGCTGATGGACAGGTACACGGCCATGGTGATGACGACGACCTCGACGGCCTGGCCGGTGTTGTTGAGCACCGTGCCGGTGAAGATCTGCACGAGATCCGGGTAGCCGATGGCGACCGCGAGCGAGGAGTTCTTGGTGAGGTTGAGATACTGGTTGGTGAGCGGCGGCACGATCACGCGCATCGCCTGCGGCACGATGACGAGTCGCAGCGCCGGCCCGCGGCGCAGGCCGAGCGCGCTCGCCGCCTCGGTCTGCCCCTTCGGCACCGCCATCAGGCCGGCCCGCACCGCCTCGGCGATGAAGGCGGCCGTGTAGATCGCGAGACCGACGAGGAGCGCGACGAACTCGGGCAGCACCTCGAGCCCGCCGCGGATGTTGAAGCGCCCCATCTCCGGATACGAGAAGGCGATCGACACGCCGACCACGGCCGCCGTGACGGCGGGCGGCACCAGCACGAGGAGCACCGTCACGAGGGCTCGGCGCCCGCCGCGCCCGAACGCCCCCACCCGCTCGTGCAGCGCCCCGAAGCCGATCGCCAGCGCGACGCCGACAAGCAGTGCGATGCCGACCGCGCCGCCGCCGCCGATCTGCGGGTCGGGCAGGAACAGGCCGCGATTGTTGAGGAAGCCGCCGCCCGGCAGCGCGATGCTGGTGCGGATGTCCGGCAGCGCCTTGAGGACCGCGTTGTACCAGAACAGGAGCTGCAGCAGCAGCGGGATGTTGCGGATCAGCTCGACGAAGCCACCGCACAGCTTGGCGACCAGCCAGTTCTGCGACAACCGGCCGATGCCGATGAGAAAGCCCAGGATGGTCGCCAGCACGATACCGAGCACGGCGACCAGCAACGTGTTGAGGAGGCCGACCCAGAAGGCGCGGCCATAGGTGGAGGCCTGCGCCGAGTAGGAGATCAGCGTCTGCGAAATATCGAAGCCGGCCGTGACGTTCCAGAAGCCGAAGCCGGTGGCGATCTGGGCGCGGGCGAGATTCTCCGAGACGTTGGCGACCGCGGCCCAGGCGAGGGCGGCGACGACGAGGCACAGCACCACCTGATAGACGATGCCGCGCACCCGAGGTCGCCGCCACAGCGGCACCTCGGGGAAGCTCGCCGTCGGCACGGGGGCGCCCGCCCGTTCGCTCATGGCGCGGTCCCCCGCGCGGCTGGGATCAGCGCACCGGCGGTGCGTATTGGAGGCCGCCCTTGGTCCACAGGGCGTTCTGGCCGCGCGTGATCTTGAGCGGCGAGCCCTGGCCGATGGTGCGCTCGAACACCTCGCCGTAATTGCCGACGCCCTTGACGATGCGCACCGCCCAGTCCTTGGTCAGCCCGAGCGCCTCGCCGAAATTGCCCTCGGTGCCCAGGAGGCGCTTGATCTCCGGATTGTCGGACTTCACCTGCTCGTCGACATTGGCCTTGGTGATGCCGAACTCCTCCGCGTTGAGCATGGCGAACAGGGCCCACCGCACGATGTCGAACCACTGGTCGTCGCCGTGCCGGACGAAGGCCGAGAACGGCTCCTTGGAGATGATCTCCGGCAGGACCACGTGGTCCTCGGGCCTGGCGAGCTTCAGGCGCACGCTGTAGAGCTGCGAGGCGTCCGTCGTGTAGGCGTCACAGCGGCGGCTGTCGTAGGCCTTGAGCGCCTCGTCGAGCGTCGCGAAGGCGATCGGCTTCGACGACGCCATCTTGTTGGAGCGGAAGTAGTCGGACAGGTTCAGCTCCGTGGTGGTGCCCTGCTGGACGCAAACCGAGGCGCCGTTGAGCTCGAGCGCCGAGTTGATCTTGAGATCCTTGCGGACGATGAAGCCCTGGCCGTCGAAGTAGTTGATGCCGGTGGCGTTGAGCCCCAGCTGGGTGTCGCGCGACAGCGTCCAGGTGGTGTTGCGGATCAGCACGTCGACGTCGCCGGACTGCAGCGCCGTGAATCGGTCCTTGGCGGTGAGCGCGACGAACTTCACCTTCTGCGGGTCGTTGAAGATCGCCGCCGCGAGGGCACGGCAAAGCTCGACGTCGAAGCCGGTCCAGATGCCCTGCGCGTCGGGCATGCCGAAGCCGGGGAGCTGCCCGTTGGCGCCGCAGTTGAGCGCACCGCGCGCCTTGATGGTGTCGAGAGTCGCCGCCTCCGCAGGCGCGCCCGTCGTCAGGGCTGCGCACGCGGTGAGCAGAGCGACGAAAACCCGTTTCATGATCGCCTCATTGACAGTGCGTGGAGTCCGGTGCAAGGGCACGGCCGGTCGCAGCGATCGGTCGCAGCGAACGGTCGTAGCGGTCCGTCGCGGCGCCCGCGCAGCGATCGGTCGCCGGGACCGGTCGAAACGTCCGAGCGGATGCTCCGAGCGCCAGTGATGCATGTCTCGTGCCGTAAAAAGGGCTGCAGCACGCATGGATCGCAGCGGAGCGCATTCCGGACCGGCATATCAGAACGAATGCCGAGCCCGGTCAAGTGCTCGCCTGCCGCATGTCGGTGCCGCCGGACGCGCCTGCAAGGCCCGCTCGAATGTCCCGAAAGCCCCTTGAACGCATAGTCCCAGGATACCCGCCATGAAGTCCCCCGACGATCGCGACGGCACCGCCCACGGCAGCGACACCGGACACGCCGGGCACGGCGCGAGCGCCCGCACCGACCGCACCCGACTGGTCGTCGGCGGCCGGCATCCGCACGAGCACTACGGCTTCGTCAACACCCCGGTGTTCCACGGCTCGACCGTGCTCTACCCGACGGCCGAGGACTATCTGGCGCGCCGCTCGCGCTACAAGTATGCCCGCCGCGGCACCCCGACCTCGGAGGCGCTCGAGGCCGCGCTCGCCGCCATCGAGGGCCCGGCCTGCGCCGGCGTCTGCCTGCTGCCGTCGGGGCTCGCCGCCATCTCGGCGGCGCTGCTCGCGGTGCTCGACGCCGGCGATCATGTGCTGGTGTCGGACTCGGCCTACGACCCGACCCGCACGGTCTGCGACACGCTGCTGGTGCGCTGGGGCATCTCGACCACCTATTACGACCCGACGATCGGCGCCGGCATCGGCGCGCTGATGCAGCCGAACACCAAGGCCGTGTTCGTCGAGGCGCCGGGCTCGCTGTCCTTCGAGATCCAGGACATCCCGGCGATCGCCGAGGTCGCGCATGGGCGCGGCGCCGTCGTGCTGATGGACAACACCTGGGCGACGCCGCTCTATTATCGGGCGCTCGACCGCGGCGTCGATCTGTCGATCCAGTCCGGCACCAAGTATATCGGCGGCCACTCCGACATCATGTTCGGCTGCGTCGCCGCCAATGCCCGCACCAACAAGGCGCTGCGCGACACCGTCTTCGGGATGGGTCTGTGCGTCGGGCCGGACGACATGAACCTCGCCCAGCGCGGGCTGCGCACGCTCGCCGTGCGGCTCGCCGCCCACGAGGCCGCGGCCCTGAAGGTGGCGCAGTGGTTCGAGCGCCGGCCCGAGGTGCTGCGCGTGCTGCACCCCGCTCTGCCCTCGCATCCCGGCCACGCGATCTTCAAGCGCGACTTCACCGGATCGAGCGGCCTGTTCTCGGTGGTGTTCCGGCCGGCGTCGCCGGGCGCCATGAACGCCTTCCTGAACGCCCTGACGCTGTTCGGCATCGGTGCCTCGTGGGGCGGCTACGAGAGCCTCGCCATCCCGTTCGACTGCACCAAGATCCGCACCGCGACGACGTGGGAGCCGGGCGGCCCGACCATCCGCTTCCACATCGGCCTCGAGGACACCGACGACCTGATCGCCGACCTGGAGCGCGGCTTCGCGGCGCTGCACGCGGCCGGGTGACGGCCGACGCCGCGCCGCGTCCGGCACAGGCGGGTCGCGCAGCGGTGCATTTTCGCGCGGGACGCGTTATCGTTGCTCCAAGGAGAGACCGATGGCCGCCCCGCGCCTCCGCCCTTCGATCCCGACCGAGATCGTGTCCGACCCGTCCGTGATGGACGGCGTTCCGGTCGTGGCGGGCACGCGCATTCCGGCCGAGACCATCGTGGCCTACCTTCGCGCCGGCCACAGTGCCGAGGATGTTTTCGAGGATTACCCGAGCCTTCCGCTCGACGGGATCGATGCTGTCGCGGCGTGGGCGGAAGCGACCTACGGCCCGGGCTGGAGACGCCGCACCCTCCTCTGACGAGGCTCCGGTGAGCAGCAGATTGCTGATCGACGAATGCCTGAGCGTGAGCCTGGTCGCATCAGCGAAGGCCAGAGGGATTGCCTGCGATCACGTCGCGTGGCTCGGAAAAACCGGCTGGCAGGACCGGAACTTGGCCGCCTTCGCGCTGGACAACGACTATGTCGTCGTCACCAACAACCGCCGCCACTTCCTGCGGGAATACGCGAGGCTGCCAATCCACTGCGGCCTGATCGTCATCGTCCCCGCGGTGCCGCGGGTCGTTCAGAAGCGCCTTCTGGGACAAGCCCTCGACGCTCTCGCCGAACGCGGCGGTGATCTCGTCAACACGGCGATCGAGGTGCTGAACGACGGCCGTGTGGTCGTGCGCGCTTGGAGTTCCGAGGCACATGACAGTCGGTACATCGACGATCCGATGTGGGACTGATCCTATCCCATCGGCTCTGATCCCTACCCCATCCCCTTGCCCTGCACCTCGCGTCCGGCTTTTCGCTCGCGCAGGACGAATTGCAGGTTGCGCAGATAGACAAACACACCAAAACCCTGGCCAGCGATGAACACCGGGTCGCGTCGGTAGAGCGCATAGGCGAGCAAGAGCACGCCGCCCGAGATCGAGAACCACCAGAAGGCCATCGGCACGACGCTGCGGCCCGCCTTCTCGGAAGCGAGCCACTGCACGACGAAGCGCATCGTGAACAGGCCCTGGGCGACGATGCCGAGGAAGACCCACCAGTCGAGCCTCGTGACGAACACGTCGTAGAGATAGCCGCCGACGGCGTGCGACAGATCGATCAGCATCACGCCTTCTCCGTCACCTTGGATTCGGTCACCTGCGGCACCTGCTTGCGGCGGCGGATCAGCCACCACACGCCGGCGAGATCGAGGATGCCGATCCACAGCCGGTCGAAGAAGCCGTATTTCGAGGTGCCGTGCCGGCGCGGCCGGTCCTTCACGTCGACATAGGCGATGGTCCAGCCGTCGCGCCGCACCAGGGCCGGCAGGAAGCGGTGCAGCCCGTCGAAATAGGGCAGCGCCATGAACACCTCGCGACGGAACGCCTTCAGGCCGCAGCCGGTGTCGCGGGTGCCGTCCTTGAGCACGCTCGAGCGCACCGCATTGGCGATGCGCGACTGCAGGCGCTTGAAGCCGGTGTCCTTGCGGCCGACCCGCTGGCCGGCGACGAGACCGACATGACCGTCCTTGCGCAGCCGGTCGAGCATCGCCGGGATGAAGCTCGGGTCGTTCTGGCCGTCACCGTCCAGGGTGGCGACGAGCGGCGCGCGCGCCGCGCCGACGCCGGTGCGCACCGCCGCCGACTGGCCGCACGACGTGGCGTGCCGCACGTGGCGCAGCCACGGCCGCTCGGCGCGCAGCCGGTCGAGCACCGCGCCGGTGTCGTCGGTCGAGCCGTCGTTCACGTAGATCACCTCGAACGGGCCCTCGGAGGCGAGGCTCGTCACGATCTCGGCGAGGAGCGGCGCGACGTTCTCGGCCTCGTTGCGCACCGGCACCACCACGGCCACGGCCGGTCCCGATCCAGTCTGGGTCATCGACGAAACAGCTCCTGAAGGTGTCGGCGGCGCCCGGCCCTCACCGCTCGGTCGCGGTGGCGAGCGCCCGCAGGACACGGGGCAACGAAGGTCCGGGCAGCGCCCGGACGGTGCCGTCCGGCGCGGCCGAGAAGCCGAGCCGGCGCGACGCGAACCATTCGCGCACCAGCACGGCCCCGAAGGCGCCGAACGCGGCGCCGGCGATCACGTCGCTCGGGAAATGCGCCGAGACGATCACCCGGCTGAGCGCGATGAGCAGCGCGTAGATCCACATCACCGGCCGCAGCGCCGGCCATACGGCTCCGATGGCGACCAGCGCCGCGAAGGCCGTGACGGTGTGACCGGACGGCAGGCTCGCCCATTCGGCGCGCCACGACAGCGGCTGATAGGCGAACGGGCCGAGATCGGAGGGGCGCACCCGGCCGATCCAGCGCTTGAGGATGGTGGCGACGAGACCCGGCAGGCCGACCGCGACGAACACGAAGCCGAGCCGCACGACCACGGCCGCCAGCACGGCGCGCGAGACGCGGTCGAGGCCGGGCCGCACGAGCGCCGCGATCCACACGATCACGCACGCCGCTGGGATGAGGATCCAGCCCGAACGGCCGAAATCGGTGATGTCCTCGAACAGGTCGATCACCCAGCGCGGCGACGCCTTCACGTGCGGGGCGAGCGGATCGACCACGACCATGGCGGCGAGGACGAGGCCGAGCGCCACCGCCGCCTGCCAGCGATGCGCCAGCACCAGGGCCTTGAAGCCGGGCGTCCGCGGCGGTTTTCGCGGGGCGACGAACAGGACGGCGAGCCAGGCGGCGAGGTTGCGGCCCAGCAGCGCGAGCGCGTTCGGCCGGCGCCCGGGAGCCGCGCCGTATCCGCTCGCCACGGTCACGGATCGACCCCGACGAAGGTCTGGATCGAGACCGCACGGCCGCTCGAATAGTTGACGCCGTCGATCCGGACCCCCTGCGCGTAGCGCAGCCCGATGGCGTCGGCACGCTGCACGAAGGCGCGCTCGTGGCCCTTCTCGACGAAGGCGTAGCGGCACCGCCCGCCGCGCGCCAGGAAGTCGGCGGCGCCGGCCCCGGAGACGTGGCGCACATCGGTGCCGACCAGGAAGACGAGGCTCGGCTCGTGATAGCCGGCCGTCGCGGCGAGCACCTGGTCGCAGCGGCCGAAGGCGACGAAGCGGGCGAGCTGCAGCGACGGGAACAGCGTCCCGATGGTCGGAAAGGTCGCCGAGAAGGCCGCCGTGAACAGCACGATCATGGCGATGACCATGCGCATGAACGACACCACGACGCCGTCCGCCTCGAACAGCCACCAGGCGAACAGCGCGAGCGTCAGGGCGATGCCCGACAGCAGCCAGGTCGTCGGCCCGAAGCGCTGGCCGATCCAGATGTTGATCACGATCAGCCCGACCGACACCACGGCGGTGAGGATGAACCACCACATCGGCGCCCGGCGCAGCCAGATGTTGCGCGACAGCGCCTGATGGTCGATCGCCATGGCGAGCAGGATGGCGACGGCCGGATAGACCGGCAGCACGTAGTGCGGCAGCTTGGTCATCGCCGCCTCGAACACCAGCCAGGTCGGGATCAGCCAGGCCAGCAGGTAGCGCACCTCGGGCACGCTACGGCTCTTCCACACCGCGCCGAACGCCATCGGCACCAGGATCGAGGCCGGGAAGAAGGTGCCCCAGAACAGCAGGAAGTAGTAGCCGGGCGGCGCGCCGTGCGCCTCCTGGCCGCTGCCCACCTTCGAGAGGAGGTCGCGGCCGAGCGACTCCTCGAAGAAGCCCGCGCCGCTCTTGAGCACGATGGCGACGAACCAGGGCAGGACCAGAAGCAGCATCCAGGCGAGCCCGGCGAGCGGCCGCAGGCGCAGCACGAAGCGGGCCGACCGGTCGGCGATCGCCAGTGCCGCCACGGTGAGGCCCACCACCATCACGATCAGCGGCCCCTTGATCAGGAAGCCGGCCGCCATCGCGGTCCAGAAGATCGCCGGCAGCGCCCAGGGATGGCCCGGATCGGGGCGCTGCGCGCGCTCGATCAGGTAGGCGCGCGCCATCGCCCCCATGGAGGCCACCGTGGTGGCGAACAGCACCGCGTCGGTCTTGGCGAGACGCGCCTCGACGGCGAGCAGGATGCAGCTCCCCATCATCAGGCCGGCCAGCACGGCGCCCCGCCGCGACACGAAGGCGAGCGCCGTCCAGTAGGTCAGCAGCACGGCGCCGACCGCCCCGAGGATCGACGGCACGCGGTAGAGCCAGATCCGGGTGCGCGCCTCCGGCAGGCCGAGCGTCTCGGCGGCGCCGACGACGGCCGCCTGCAGCCAGTAGATGCCGACCGGCTTCTTGTAGCGGCTCTCCTCCTGGAAGCGGATGTCGACGAGGTCGCCGGTCTCCAGCATCTGCTTGGTCGCCTGGGCGAACCGCGCCTCGTCGCGGTCGATCGGCGGGAGCTGGAAGATGCCCGGCAGAAAGGCGAGCAGCGACACCGCGACCAGAAGGATCGCGGCGTTGCGGTGGCGCGCCGCGGCCCAGGCCAGCAGCGCCTCGAGAAGCGCGGCGGTCTTCCGGCTCGTTGCGGTTCCGAAGCTCTTGGCCGTTCCGAAGCTCTTGGCGGACATTCCCGGGTCCTGCTGAAGTCGCGCGGACAATAGAGAAAAGGAACCGCCCGCGAAAGCGCCCGCCGGGCGCAGTCCCGGCCGGTGTCGCAGCGCGGCCACACCGTTCTATTTTCATATTTTTTCAGCGCCGTACCGGTGGCTGCCGAAACTTTGGATCAACTGGAGCGGTGACGACCTGCCATCCCGCCGAGCCGCCGCGGCGCGGCGTCGGCCGGGATCCTCGTGCCAACCCGCTGTGGCGGACCGGGGACTGGACCCTCGACCGGCGCCGACGGTCGGGGCACGACGCTCCGCTTCGCACGAGGGGAAGCGATGCGACCGGCTCGGTTGACTCGGGCGCCCTTCGGGATCATCGACGAAACCCCTCGCCTCGCGCAAAAAACTCCCGGACCCGCCCCATGCCGACCGAGACCTTCCGCTCCGCCTTCGTGCCGCACGACCTCGCCGCGCCCGTGAAAGGTGCGCCGGCCGGACCGCTCGCCGGGCTCTCGGTGGCCGTCAAGGACATGTACGACATCGAAGGCAGCCGCACCGGCGGCGGCAACCCGGACTGGCTCGCCGCCCATCCGCCGGCGACCGCGAACGCCGCCGTGGTGGCCGCGCTGCTCGCGGCGGGCGCCACCATCACGGGCAAGACCGTGTGCGACGAGTTCTTCTTCAGCGTCGCCGGGGTGAACGCCCATTACGGCACGCCGCTCAATCCGCGCGCGCCGGGCCACATCCCGGGCGGCTCGTCGAGCGGCTCGGCCTCGGCCGCCTCCGCAGGCGCCTGCGACGTGGCGATCGGCTCGGACACGGGCGGCTCGGTGCGGGTGCCGTCCGCCTTCTGCGGGCTCTACGGCATTCGCCCGACCCACGGCCGCGTCTCGCTCGCCGGCGCCATGCCGATGGCGCCCTCCTTCGACGTCGCCGGCTGGATGTCGACGGCGCCCGGGGTGCTTCGTGCGCTCGGGCCCGTTCTGCTCGACCACCATCCGGTGGCCGGGGCGGTCGAGAAGCTGATCGTGCTCGACGACGCTTTCGCGCAGGCCGACGAGCCGGTCGCGGCCTTCCTCCAGGACGCGCTCGACGTCATGGCAGCCGCCCTGCCCGCCCCGACCCACGGGGCGATCGCGCCGGACGGCTTTGACCCGTGGCGCGAGGCGTTCCGCATCATCCAGGGCCGCGAGATCTGGCAGGTCTACGGCGACTTCGTCGAAACGAAACGGCCGCGCTTCGGCCCCGGCGTGCGCGAGCGCATGGCGTTCGCCGCGACCGTCACCGAGGCGGCCGCCAACGAGGCCTATGCCGTGAAGGCGGCGGCGCTCGCCTGGATCCGCGGCGTGGTCAAGCCCGGCACCGTGCTGGCGCTGCCGACCGTGCCTTGCGTCGCCCCGAAGGTCGACGCGCCGCAGGACCTGCTCGAGTCGTTCCGGGTACGGGTGATGCGACTCACCTGCACGGCCGGAATGGCCGGGCTGCCACAGGTGACGATCCCGGTCGGCACGCTCGACGGCTGCCCGGTCGGCCTCTCCTTCATCGGCTGGGCCGGCGGCGACGAGGCGCTGCTCGACCTCGCGGTACGGCTCGCCCCCTTCGTCGGGGCCACGGCCGGGTAGCAGCGGCGACCTTTCTCTCGGCTTGGTATACGCTTGGTATACGAAGCGTCGACGCGGCGTCCGTTGCACGGGCGCAACGCGCGGCGGCAATCGCGCTCGCGCCTTCGTGATCAGGACGGGGTTTCCTCCGGCGAGCTGCGCAAGACATCCTTCACCGCCGTCGCGGACAGTCTGCAGCCTCGCGGACACTGCCGCGATCGCGCCCGGGATCGAACCATTCCGGTCACCGCCGCACCTTATTTGCGCCCGATCGGCCCACCAGATGACAGGGGCCGGCCGGGCGGAACGACCGCCGGGCCGGCGACAGAAGGCCAGACCGAAAGATCCCCCGGCACGCATCCGGCGTGCCTTTCCGGAGACTGCGCAATGCCCCGTACCGAGCTGCGAACCTTCGACACCGACGCGCCCCAGCAGACCGGCCGTGCCCCGGCCGACAGCAAGGTCGAGCGCGCCGAGACCGGTCGCCCGACCGGCCGCGAAGCCCGCCGCACCCCCGCCGACCGTTCCGCCGTCGCCTACTGCGTCGACAACGACCTGATTTGATCGGTTCTAGACCGTTTCCGGTTGATCAGTTCGCCGTCATTCCGGGGCGCGGCGAAAGCCGCGAACCCGGAATCCAGCGGCGAACTCCGAAAGCTCCGCTGGATTCCGGGTTCGGCGCGACGCGCCGCCCCGGAATGACCACCGAGCTGAAAGGCCGGATCGCGTATAAGCTCGACGACCTCCCTCAATACTTCATCGGCACGTAGAGCTCGGCCGGGAGCGTGCGGCGCTCGTAGTTCGGGTTGAACACCCGATCCGGCAGCGCGATCGGCACGTGCGGCACCGGCGCGTAGGGAATCTGCTTCAGCAGGTGGTCGATGCAGTTGAGCCGCGCGCGCTTCTTGTCGTTGCCCTCGACGATGAACCACGGCGCCTCGCGGATGTTGGTGCGGAACAGCATGTCCTCCTTGGCGCGCGTGTAGTCCTCCCAGCGCACCCGCGACTGCAGGTCCATCGGGCTCAGCTTCCACTGCTTCATCGGATCGTGGATGCGCATGAGGAAGCGCATCTGCTGCTCCTCGTCGGTGATCGAGAACCAGTACTTCAACAGGATGATGCCGGAGCGCACCAGCATGCGCTCGAACTCGGGCACGTCGCGGAAGAACTGCTCGACCTCGTCCTCGGTGGCGAAGCCCATCACCCGCTCGACGCCGGCGCGGTTGTACCAGGAGCGGTCGAACAGCACGATCTCGCCGCCGGCCGGCAGATGCGGCACGTAACGCTGGAAATACCACTGGGTGCGCTCGCGCTCGGTCGGCGCCGGCAGGGCCACGACGCGGGCGACGCGTGGGTTGAGCCGCTGGGTGATGCGCTTGATGACGCCGCCTTTGCCGGCGGAGTCGCGTCCCTCGAAGATGACGACGATCTTCGCCTTGGTGTGCTGCACCCAGTCCTGCAGCTTGATCAGCTCGGCCTGCAGCGTGATCAGGTTGCGCAGATAGTCGCGGCGATCGATCGAGGGCGGATGCGTCCGCTTGTAGATCTTGCGGATCTCTTCCGACAGCGCCGGCTCGGACAGCTCGAGCTCGTAGTCCTCGTCGAGCGTGTCGGCGAGCTCGGCGTCGAGCCAGTCGAGGCCGCCGTTCTCCGGCCTGCCCTCGGCGCCGTGACGGTCGCCGGCACGGCCGTCGTCCGAATTGCCGTTGCCCGGTCTCTCATTGCCCGGCTTGCCGTGTCCCGGCTTGCGGTCGTCCATCTGTCGCTCCGGTGAAGTCTCTGAACCGGCGATGGGAATCGCCGGACCAGACAGTGCCGGCGAGTGTGCGACAGTTCGATGACGATGTCCGCGCGGCGGTCGGTCGCGCGGAGTCTCCCGGACCTGGACCCGTCCCCCGTCACACCCGCGTCGGGTAGTTCGGGCTCTCGCGCGTGATGGTCACGTCGTGGACGTGGCTCTCGCGCAGCCCGGCGCCCGAGATGCGCACGAACTGCGCCTTCTCGTGCAGCTCGGCGAGCGTCCGCGCGCCGACATAGCCCATGGCGGCGCGCAGGCCGCCGGTGAGCTGGTGGAGCACGGCGCCGGCCGGTCCCTTGTAGGGCACCTGGCCCTCGACGCCCTCCGGCACCAGCTTGAGCGAGTCCTTGATGTCCTGCTGGAAGTAGCGGTCGGCCGAGCCGCGCGCCATGGCGCCGACCGAGCCCATGCCCCGGTAGGTCTTGTAGGAGCGGCCCTGATAGAGGAACACCTCGCCGGGCGTCTCGTCGGTGCCGGCGAGCAGCGAGCCGATCATGGCGCAGTCGGCGCCGGCGGCGAGCGCCTTGGCGAGATCGCCCGAATACTTGATGCCGCCGTCGGCGATCACCGCCACCTTGGCGTCGCGGGCGACCCTGACGGCGTCCATGATGGCGGTGAGCTGCGGCACGCCGACGCCCGCCACCACGCGGGTGGTGCAGATCGAGCCGGGGCCGATGCCGACCTTCACGGCGTCGGCGCCGGCGTCGATCAGCGCCTTGGCGCCGTCGGCCGTGGCGATGTTGCCGGCCGCCACCTGCACGGCGTTGGACAACTTCTTGATGCGGGTGACCTGCTCGAGCACGTGGCGCGAGTGACCGTGCGCCGTGTCGACGACGATGAGGTCGACGCCGGCCCCGATCAGGTGCTCGGTGCGGGCATAGCCCGAATCGCCGACCGTGGTCGCCGCCGCGACCCGCAGGCGCCCCTGCGCGTCCTTGCAGGCGTTGGGATTCGCGACCGCCTTCTCGATGTCCTTCACGGTGATCAGGCCGACGCAGCGATACTGGTCGTCGACGACCAGCAGCTTCTCGATGCGGAACTGATGCAGGAGGCGCTTCGCCTCCTGCTGGCTGACACCCTCGCGCACCGTGACCAGGCGCTCCTTGGTCATCAGCTCGGAGACCTTCTGGTCCGGATCATGGGCGAAGCGCACGTCGCGATTGGTGAGGATGCCGACCAGCCGGCCCTCGATGCCGGCGTCGGTGGTGACCACCGGGATGCCCGAGATTCGGTTCTCTGCCATCATCCGCAGCGCCTCGGCGAGCGGCGCGTCCGGCCCGATGGTGAGCGGGTTCACCACCATGCCGCTCTCGAACTTCTTCACCTGCCGCACCTGGGCGGCCTGCGCCTCGGGCTCGAAATTGCGGTGGATGACGCCGATGCCGCCGGCCTGGGCCATGGCGATCGCCATGGCGGACTCCGTCACCGTGTCCATGGCGGAGGCGATGATCGGGATGTTGAGCGGGATTTCGCGGGTCAGGAAGGTGCGCACGTCGGCCTGCGAGGGCAGCACGTCGGACAGGCCGGGCTGCAGCAGCACGTCGTCGAAGGTGAGGGCCTCGCGCGGGGGGGCGTCGGACAGAACGGCCATGCCAAGCTCCTGGTCGCCGCAGGGGTCTCGGAGAAAGCGAATCCGGCCCGGTCGTCGTCGACCGGGAAGACTCGAACGCCCCTGTACGGAGTTGGCGAGGGTGGTTAGCACGCGCCTGCGACAATGGGAAGGCGGTAGCGCCGTGGCGCGCCGGGCGGGCCGGGGCGATCGGCGGGACCAGGCCGAGCGGCCACCGGCCCGAAGCCGCCGTGAACCGAGCCGGCGCGGAGGGCTACCAACCGGCAGCCCGTCGGTAGAGAGATACACCCATGCCCACGCTCCGATCCACGCTCGGCCGGATGGCCGGACCCGTGCTGTCGCTCGCCGTTCTGATGGCGGCGGGGGCGACGCCCGCGGCCGCGACCGAGACGGCCGGCGTCCCGGACGCACGCTCCTGCTTCGATGCGCGGACCTCGCTCGACGCGCGGTTCGCCGCCTGCAGCCGGGTGATCGACGCCGGCGGCGAGGCGGGCCGCGACCTCGCCGTCGCCCACTGCAACCGCGCCCATGTCCGCATCGAGCGGCGCGACCTCGACGCCGCGCTCGCCGACGTCGACGCGGCGATCCGCATCGACCCGGCCTTCGCCTGCTCGTACAGCAACCGCGGCCGGGCGCTCGCCTTCCAGGGCGACCTCGACGCCGCGATCGCGGCCTACGACGAGGCGCTGCGCCGCGACCCGGACTTCGCCGTCGCCTACAACAACCGCGGCGACGCCTTCCTGAAGAAGGGCGAGATCGACCGCGCCATCGCCGATTTCGATCGCGCCGTGGCGCTCGCCCCGGACCTCGTCCTCGCCTACGACAACCGCGCCGGCGCGTATCTGAGGAAGCGCGATCACGTCCGCGCGCTCGCCGATCTCGACAGGGCGATCACGCTCGCGCCGGATCGCGCCATGTCCTATCTGGTGCGCGGCAACGTGCATCGCGGCATGCAGGACTACGAGCGGGCCATCGCGGACTACGGGAAGGTGATCGAGCTGTTGCCGGACGACGCGCGCGGCTGGCGCAATCGCGGGCTGATCCATCTCTTGCGCTACGAGGACAGGAAGGCGCTGCCCGACTACGACCGGGCGATCGCGCTCGATCCGGCCGACGTCTACTCCTACAACAACCGGGCCCGCGCCCGCATGGCGGTCGGCGACCGCAAGGGCGCGATCGCCGACTTCCGCAAAGCCCTGGCACTCAGCCCCGGCCTGCCGCAGGCGCTCGACGGGCTGAAGAGCCTCGGCGCCAAACCCTGACGACGACGCCAAGCCCTGGCGACGCGACGCCCCCGCCGACGGGCACGCCCTGCGATCCACAACGCGACGACAGCGCCGCCCTCACCGCCGCCAGCCGGGCGGCGGGCCGTGGCGCTCGATCGCCTCGACGATCTCGCGGTGCTTGCGGTTCTCGCGCGTCATGTAGACGCTGATCACGGCGTGCGCGGAGGGCACCAGCATGATGATCGGAAACGTGAAGATCGTCAGCAGCGTGAGGACGACGGAGATCGCCAGCAGCACGAGATTGAAGATCGCGGCGAACGGCTGGCCGTTCACCAAGAGGCCGAGGGGAGGCAGGAAGACCGCCAGGACGTAGATCATCGCCGCATCGCTCCGGGGGCACGGGGTGAGGCGCGCGAAGGCGCCGTCATCCGTCATGTAGGGACTCGCGCGACGCGCGCAATCCGGGGTGCGGCAGGGCGATCCGGGCGGTGTCCGGTCACCTCGCAGCGCAGCGCCACCGGACCGCTTTCCCCTCTCGGTGAACCACTATCCCCCTCATGGCGAGGAGCGGACCGGAGGTCCGCGTCTCGAACCATGGGGCCCCCGACGCAGCGGCCGTCCTCGCCCTTCGAGACGGCCGCTTCGCGGCCTCCTCAGGGTGAGGACGGAGGGAGGTCGGCTCCATGGCACGACGCTTCGCGACACGCCCCCTTGCCGGCCGGCGCGTCCGGGCGCATAGCCGGGACCCTTTCGTGTCCGGCCCGGTGTCCCCCGCATGCCCCTGCCCCGCGAGCGCATCGTCCCGTTCATCGTCGCGGTCGCCCTGTTCATGGAGAACATGGACTCGACCGTGATCGCGACGGCCCTTCCGGCGATCGCGGCCGACATCGGCACCTCGCCGATCGAGCTGAAGCTCGCCATCACGTCGTACCTGCTGGCGCTCGCGATCTTCATCCCGATGAGCGGCTGGATGGCAGACCGGTTCGGGGCCCGCACCATCTTCCGCAGCGCCATCGTGGTGTTCGTCGTCGGATCGATCCTGTGCGCGATCTCGGGGGCGCTGTGGCATTTCGTGCTGGCGCGCTTCCTCCAGGGCATGGGCGGCGCCATGATGAGCCCGGTCGGCCGGCTGGTGCTGGTGCGCAGCGTCGACAAGAGCCGGCTCGTCGACGCCATGGCGCTCGTCACCCTGCCGGCCCTGATCGGCCCACTGCTCGGCCCGCCGCTCGGCGGCTTCATCACCACGTTCGCGAGCTGGCACTGGATCTTCATCATCAACGTGCCGATCGGCGTGATCGGCTTCGCGCTGGTGACGGCCTTCGTCGACAATGTGAAGAGCGACGTGCCGGAGCCGTTCGACACCGCCGGCATGGCGCTGGTCGCGCTCGGCATCGGCGGGCTCGCCTTCGGCGCGACGGTGAGCACCGTCGAATTCGTGCCGACCTGGGTGGCGGCGACGCTGCTCGGGCTCGGCGCCGTAGCGACCGCGGCCTATGTGGTCTATTCGCGCCGCGTCGCCAACCCGGTGATGGACTTGACGCTGTTCGCGCTGCCGACCTTCCGGGCCGGCGTCGCCGGCGGCTTCCTGTTCCGCATGGGGGCCGGCGCCCTGCCCTTCCTGATGCCGCTGATGCTGCAGATCGGCTTCCACATGACGCCGTTCGAATCCGGCCTGGTGACGTTCGCCACCGCGATCGGCGCCATGGTGATGAAGACGCTGGTCCCGCGAATCCTCCGCCGCTTCGGCTTCCGCGCCACCATGACGGTGAATGCGCTGCTCGCCGCCGTCACGATCGGAGCGCCGGCGCTGTTCACGCCCGCGACGCCGGTGTGGATCATGATCGCCGTGCTGCTGGTCGGCGGCCTGTTCCGCTCGCTCCAGTTCACCAGCGTCAACACCATCGCGTTCGCCGAGGTGGAGCCGCGCCGGATGAGCCGCGCGACCTCGCTCACCAGCGTGTCGCAGCAGCTCTCGGTCTCGGCCGGCGTGACGGTGGGCGCGCTGGCGCTGGAGACCGCGATGGCGCTGCGCGGCGACGCGGCGCTGTCCGCCGCGACCTTCCCGCCGGCCTTCATGACCATCGCCCTCCTCTCCGCCTCGGCGACGCTCCTGTTCGCGCTGATGCCGAAGGACGCGGGCGCCGAGATGGCGCAGCGGAAGTGAGTTTTTGGAACTCGGAGGGTGGGCGCGCCATGGACGTGCCCATGCCGTTCGCGCGCCACCGAGCCGCGGATCCTCGGCCCATTGCGATCCGCGTCGGCAGTTCAGCCGTCGATGGGCTGATCGACGACGACGGCCGCGCCGTTGCGGTAAGCCGACGGCGTCATGCCGGTGGCGTCTTTGAAGGCGCGGGCGAAATGGGTGGGATTGGCGAAGCCGACCGCGAACGCCACCGCGGCGATCGAAGCCTCCGATCCGGCCAGAAGCAGCATCGCCCGCTCGACCCGTTGCCGGACCACGTACCGCAACGGCGTCTCGCCGGTCGTCGCCTTGAACGAGCGATGGAAATGCCGTTCGGAGAGACCGCAGAGCGCGGCCAGCTCGGCCAGCGAAAGCCGCTGGTCCAGGTGGCTCGCGACGAAGTCCTTGACGCGGCGCAGCTTGAACGGAGGGAGGGCGCCCCCCTCGTCGACCCTCCGCCGAGCGTCGAAGCGATTGACCAGGTAGCGCGTCAAAGCCGCCGCCATCGTTTCCGCGTAGATCGGCTCGATGCCGCCGGCCAGAGCGTCCAGCCGCTCCATCTCCCGAAGGAGCCCGAAGACGAAGGGCTCCTGCTTCAGCGACATGGACGGAACCCGGGCGAGCGACGCGCCGACGTCCTCGCTGGAGGCGTCGAGCGCGATCGCAGCCCAGCGCCATTTCACGTCGTGCAGCTCGAGCCGGCGCGCGCACCCCGCCGGCAGGAACGAGACCGAACCCGTCAGGTCGGGGCCTTCGTGCCTGAAGCCATCGGCGGTGGTGAAGACATGCCGCCGGGCGCCGCCCTGCAACGTCGCCATGATCAAATGACGGCCGGAAACGATTTCGCCCGCCACATGCGGCGTGTGAGGCCGATGAGCGGTTTCAAAGACCCCGGTCGCCCAAGACGTGCGCCGCCAACTGTCGGGACGCGACGACAGCCTTCCGAGGGGCACAGCGACGACCGTGACGGAGGCCATGACCGGGTGTTTTCGATGCCGACTTGCTCGTCCATCCTATCGGCGGACGCCCGCCGAACTCAAGGAAGCGCTCGATTTTTTGTCCGCATCCGGTCAGCCGTGGCAGGATCCGAGGCGACAGCATCGGGCCGGCCGGCGATCCTCCATCGCGCACGTCAACCGTGGACGATGGAGAACGTCATGAGCCCGAACCCCTCCGGCCTGGGCCAGGCCACGGATCGCCGAACCTTCATCGCCGCGGCCGGCGCGGCGGGGGCCGCCGCCGCGTCAGGCGCATCGCTGGCGGGAGTTCAGGTCGCGCAGGCGCAGCCCGCCCCCTCGGCCGGTCCGGCCGATCTCCGCCCCGTCATCACCCGCAAGGCCGGCAAGGCCGACGTCACCCTCACGGCCCTCGGCCTCGGCACCTTCCTGACCTTCGATCTCCTGCCCGGCGCCGACCGCCGGCACTTGCGCGACGTCACGCGGACTTATGTCGACGCCAATGTCGGCGTGGTGGACACGTCACCCCTCTACGGCACGGGCGAGGTCTCCACCGGCGCCTTCCTCAGCGCCATGGGCGTGTCCGACAAGCTGTTCATCAGCAACAAGATCTGGTCGACCGGCGACTTCCTGGCCGACGAGAGCCACGCGCTCAGGAGCTTCGAGCAGTCGCTGCTGCGCCTGTGGCGCAGCAAGATCGATCTGATGTTCTGCCACAGCCTCGTCAACGTCGATGTCGCCCTGCCGATCCTGCGCGCCTGGAAGAAGGAGGGCCGGCTGGGCCATGTCGGGGCCTCGCACCACGAGAACCCCTATCACCCCATCCTCGCGGCGCTGGTGGAGCGCGACCAGCTCGACTTCGTGCAGGTCAACTACTCGATCTTCAATCGCGGCGCGGAAGAGCGGCTGCTGCGGGCCGCCGCCGACAAGGGGGTCGGCGTCTTCGTCAACATGCCGCTCGAGAAGGGGCGCCTGCACAAGGTCGTCGGCACCAGGCCGCTGCCCGATTTCGCGAAGGAGTTCGGCGCGACCACCTGGGCCGAGTTCTTCATCAAGTGGGTGATGGGCAACCCCGCCGTCACCACGGTGCTGACGGCGACCTCCAACCCGGCGCATGCCGCCGAGAACGTGGCGGCCTTGCGCGGTCCGCTGCCCGACCAGGCGATGCGCCAGCGCATGGTGCGTCACATGGAGACGATCCCGGGCTTCGACACCCTCGCCTCTCTGCCTTGGTATCCGGACAAGCAGGCACAATATCAGGGTGTCATTCGTCGGGAGCAGGCCCGTCTGCGCCAGCGCTCGGCCTGAGCAACCAAAACCGCCGGGGCGGCGCGTGCGCCGTCTGCCGCGACGCGCGCCGCCCCGCTCCCTTCGACCCGTCACGATAACGGCTCGCCATGATCAGACAATCGCCCGGCCCGTCAGTGATTTGCGTGTCGCTCTTTGTCGCTTGCGCCGCGATCCCGTCGGACGGGCTGGCGCAGGCTTCGGGCCGCGTCCGCATCGGATCCTTCGCGCTCGACCGCACCGAGGTGACGATCCGGCAGTTCCGCGCCTTTGCCGACGCCACCGGCCTGAGAACGGCGGCCGAACGGGAGGGCGGCGGCTTCGAGTTCGCCGGCGGCTGGACGCGACGGACCGGCTGGACCTACGCGCGGCCCCAAGGCCAACCGGGGAGCGACGAGGAGCCGGCGGTCCACGTGAGCTGGCACGAGGCCGCGCGCTACTGCGCCCATGTCGGCGGGCGGCTTCCGACGATGGCGGAATGGCGCTCCGCCGCCTACACCGAGCAGCGCGACCAGCCGGCCGACGGATTCGTCAAGGGACGCACCTACCCCTACCCCGTCGGCGACGAACCAGACGGCATGAACACCAACCGCCGCGGCCATCTGACGGTCGGCAGCACCAAGAGCGGCGTCAACGGCCTGTACGACATGGGGGCCAATGTCTGGGAATGGATCGCCGACCGCCGCGGCGACGAGGCGCTGACCGCCGGGGGGTCCTGGTGGTATGGCCCCGCGCAGGCGCGCGCCGAGGCCGCACAATGGAAGGCCGCGAGCTTCTACGCCGTGTATGTCGGCTTCCGCTGCGCCTACGATGGGCGCAGTTGAGCGGGCGTCGTCTGGATCGTCGGAGCACGGCGGCGAGGCTGTTCGGCGCCATCCGGAGACCGCGATGGCGCTGCGCGGCGACGCGGCGCTGTCCGCCGCGACCTTCCCGCCGGCCTTCGTGACCATCGCCCTCCTCTCCGCCTCGGCGACGCTCCTGTTCGCGCTGATGCCGAAGGACGCCGGGGCCGAGATGGCGCGGGGCAAGTGAGGCCGGCACGCGATCGCGCGCGGCCTCTCTCCGCCCTCGTCCTTTCGCGCACAGCGTCTCGCCGCCCTCGTCCTGAGGAGGCTGCGAAGCAGCCGTCTCGAAGGGCGGGGGCGGCCTCCGCGTCGGGGGCCACATGGTTCGAGACGCGGCCGGAGTTTACACTCGGGCCGCGCGTAGCGCGGACCCGGGTGGCCGCTCCTCACCATGAGGGGGTGAGTCAATACGATTGTGCGACGCCGGGGAGACCGTAGGGCGCAATAGCGAAGCGTATTGCGCCGAAACTCTGCGCCGGCCGCGATGCCGAGCCGGCGGAATACGCTCCCCTATTCCGCCCTCCGACGATCCGGGCTACGCTTGCTCAGGCACTCCTGAAACGAAATCGTTTCGAGGCTCGCCGAGGGTTGAGCAGTTCCCCGTGGAAGCGTCCATGCATAATGAGCAAGAACGGCGTGAGTTGGCTCGGCTGCACTTGGATGCGGTGGAGATTTGGCTTCGCCGAACCATAAACCACGAACTAACAAAGGCGTTTGGGCAGGATTATTGGAATGCGGCGTACTCCGCCGATCAGCAAACCATAATTCCGGCGAGAATTCGGGATCACGCTACAAAAAGGCAGACGGCTGAGCCGAGCCGCTTCAAACGGCCACTGGACGCAATAACCTTCAATGATGCTATCGACATCGTGCTGCATCCACGCCTATTTCCGGAGTATTTTCGGCAAGCCCTCAGCGCCGCCTTTCCCAACGGATCAGCCGAAGCTCGCACTTATCTATCGCGGTTAAAGTCGCACCGCGACCAACTCGCCCACGGCGGAATCTGTAGCCAGCGCTGCCTTGAGCAGTGTACTTGCTATTCAAACGATGTCATCGATTCACTAAAGGCACATTTTCGGGAACGCAAGATGGAGCAGATATTTAACGTTCCAAGATTCATCCGTCTAATCGACAACAAAGGAAACGATTTTAGTTTGGATATCGAAAATGAACATGGTCACTTCATCGATTGCCGGACCGGCGGCAAAGGAGATGTTTACATCGGAGACCGGCTTATAATTGAGGTCGAGGTAGACGAGAGCTTTTCTGATTTTACCATAGAATGGATTTCATTCAATGACGACCGCGGCAGCGGAAAAGTTGCAACCATCGCGATCGAGCCTAAACATGTCGGAATCCAAATGATTGTCAGGTTCCAACTAAGATCGAAGGAAACTTGGCATCGTTTACACGGCGGCATAGATGACTTACTCGACATTTACTATCGTGTTTTACCGCCAATCTGAACAATCAAATAACACGACGCTCCAGTAACAGCAGGCGGAGGTTGGCAAAGCCGCGCAGCGGCGTGCCCACGCCGTCCACCCTCGCCGGCTCCGACCGCGTGGGCACGGCGCGCCTTCGGCGCGCCTTTGCCCACCCTACTCGTCGGAAACCTGCCGGAACCCCATCGCCAGCACGTAGAGCTCGGCCGAGTCGGCTCGGCTGGCGGCGGGTTTTACGTGCTTGACCTTGGCGAAGTCGCGCTTGAGGTCGGCCAGGAGATCACCCTCCGTGCCCCCGCGAAGGACCTTGCAGAGGAAGGAGCCGCCGGGGCTCAGGACTTCGCGGGCGAACAGGGCGGCGGCCTCGGCCAGCGCCATGATTTTCAAGTGGTCGGTCTGGCGATGGCCGGTGGCGTTGGCGGCCATGTCGGAGAGCACCACGTCGGCCGGGCCGCCGAGCAGGGCCTTCAGCTTGGCGGGCGCGGTGTCGGCCAGGAAGTCGAGATGCAGGAGGTCGACGCCGACGATCGGCGGCATGTCGAGGATGTCGATGCCGACCACCCGGCCCTTGCCGCTCTCGGCGCCGACGCGCTTGGCCGCCACCTGGCTCCAGCCGCCCGGCGCCGCCCCGAGGTCGACGACGCGGCCGCCCGGCCGGAACAGCTTGAAGCGGTCGTCGAGCTCGATCAGCTTGTAGGCGGCGCGCGAGCGAAAACCCTCGCGCTTCGCCCGCGCCACATAGGGGTCGTTGAGCTGGCGATCGAGCCAGAGCTTTTGCGCGAGCGTGCGGCTCTTCTTCTTCTTGACCTGGACTTTCAGGGGCCGGTTGCGGTCGTTGGTGGTCATGGGGCGTTGATCTCGACGTCGATGGCGCGCGCCTGACGTCCGAAACGCCTGCGCCGGAAAGAACCTCGTGTCCCGGGCGCGGCGCTCCGCGCCGTGACCCGGGACCCAGGGCGGTTGGACGAGGCGGTCCGAGGCCCCTTGCCGAGCCGCCCCTGGGCCCCGGCTCTGCGACGCATCAGGTCTTCGACCCGATGCGTCTTGTCCGGGGCACACGGCCGAGGAACCGGGAGCCGCTTCATACGTCGCGTCCGGGCGTGCGCAAAGCGCAATCACCCCTGCGCCCACACCCCGTCGGCCCGCATCATCTTCACGAGAATGCCCTCGCGCAGGCCGCGGTCGGCGACGCGCAGGCGGGGGCACGGGAAGGCGCGGCGGATCGCCTCCAGGATGGCGCAGCCGGCCAGCACCAGGTCGGCCCGCTCGGCGCCGATGCAGGGGTTCGCCACGCGCTGGCGGTAGCTCATGGTCATCAGCCGGTCGATCACGGCGGCGATCTCGTGGCCGCGCAGCCAGCAGCCGTCGACCCGGCGGCGGTCGTAGCGCGGCAGATCGAGATGCACGCCCGCGATGGTCGTCACCGTGCCCGACGTGCCGAGCAGATGCATGCCGCCGAGGTCGCGCGCATGCGCCTTGGCGAAGCTCACGAGCGCGACCGACACGTCGGCCACCATGGCGTCGAAGGTCGCGCGGTCGACCGTGACGCCGCCGAACCGCTCGGCCAGCGTGACGACGCCGATCGGCAGCGACACCCAGCCCTGGATCACCGGCTTGGGCGGGCCACGCCCGGCCGGCTCGGAGCGCCCGAGCCGGACCAGCTCCGAGGAGCCGCCGCCGATGTCGAACAGGATGGCGCCGCGCGCGTCCGGGTCCATCAGCGGCGTGCAGCCGGTGGCGGCCAGCTCGGCCTCGGTGCGCTGGTCGACGATCTCCAAATCGAGCCCGACCAGCTCGCTGATGCGGGCCTGGAACTCGGCGCCGTTCTTGGCCGCCCGGCACGCCTCGGTGGCGATCAGCCGGGCGCGGGTGACGCCGCGAGCCCGCATCTTGTCGCGGCACACCGCGAGCGCGTCGACGGCGCGCGCGATCGCGGCGTCGCCGATCCGCCCGGTGAGCGAGACGCCCTCGCCGAGCCTGATGATGCGCGAGAAGGCGTCGACCACCCGGAACGCCGAGCCGGTCGGCCGCGCCACCAGCAACCGACAGTTGTTGGTGCCGAGGTCGAGCGCCGCATAGGTCGGCCATGTCCCGGGGGCCGGCCGAGGCGTCGGCGCCGTGCCGGCCGCAGTCGGCCAGCCCGGTTCGGGGCGCTCGGGCGCCCCCTCCCTCCCCGACCGCGGCGGTCCGAGGAGGCCGGTGGTGGGGGCCTCTTGATCCATCAATCGCCTTCGCGCCGGCCGCCGTCACAGGCGCCGAGCGTCATCACGATGTGTTGTTTCGTCGACTCGAAGTGTAACAGGCCTTCCGGTCGACGCAATTGCCACAGTGTGACGACGCATTTGCTGCGTTGCGATTTTTGGCGAAGCAATGAACTGCGAGACACTCCTTTGTCGCGGTTTGTCCAGGGCGCCCGGATGGTCTAAGTCTGCCGCATCCCATGCCCCCGGCTCCTGGACACCGATGACCTCTCCCGACGCCCGTCTCGCAGGGTCGCGCAAGCCCATGCCCGACTCGCTGCCCCATTGGTCCGACGCCCGCTTCGCGGTCGGCCAGCCCGTCCCGCGCACCGAGGATCCGGTCCTGGTGCGCGGCCAGGGCCGCTACACCGACGACATCGCGCTCCCCGGCCAGGCCTATGCCGTGATGGTGCGCAGCCCGCATCCACACGGCAACATCCGCGAGATAGACACGGACGCCGCGCGAAAAATGCCGGGCGTGCTGGCCGTCTACACGGCCGCGGATCTCGCCGGCTGCGGCACGTTGAAATGCGTCACGCCGCTGAAGAGCCACGACGGCACGCCCTTGGCGAAGCCGCCGCGCCCGCCGCTCGCGACCGACCGGGTGCGCTTCGTCGGCGATCCGGTGGCCGTGGTGATCGCCGAGACGCTCGCGCAGGCCCGCGACGCCGCCGAGGCCGTGGCGCTCGACATCGAGCCGCTGCCGGCCGTCACCACCACGGCGGCGGCGATCGCGGAAGACGCGCCGCAGCTCTACGCGGAAGCGCCGCGCAACATCGCGCTCGACTGGCGCACCGGCGACAGCGAGGAGGTCGCGGCAGCCTTCGCGACCGCCACCCATGTGGTGCGGCTCGACCTCACGGTCAGCCGCGTCGTCGTGGTGCCGCTCGAGCCGCGCGCCGCGGTCGCCGACTTCGACCCGGCGAGCGGCCGCTTCACCCTGCATCTCGGCTGCCAGGGCGCCTTCGGCATGCGCGGCCAGATCGCCGACCTGATGCAGGTGCCGGTCGACAAGGTTCACATCCTCACCGGCCATGTCGGCGGCTCGTTCGGCATGAAGGCGGCGGCGTTCCCGGAATATGCCTGCGTGCTGCACGCCGCCCGGGCGCTCGGCCGGCCGGTGAAGTGGACCGAGGACCGCAGCGCGAGCTTCCTGTCCGACACCCACGGCCGCGACCAGGAGCGCACCGCCGAGTTGGCGCTCGACGGCGAGGGGCGGTTCCTGGCGCTGCGTCTCACCGGCCACGCCGACATGGGCGCCTATCTCGGCCTCGTCGCGCCGATGCCGCCGACCGTCAACGCGCTCAAGAACGTCGCCAGCGTCTACCGCACGCCGCTCATCGAGGTGCGCACCCTGTGCGTGTTCACCAACACGACGCCGATCGGTGCCTATCGGGGCGCCGGCCGCCCGGAAGGCAACTACATCATGGAGCGGCTGATCGACGCCGCCGCCCTGCAGACCGGCATCGACCGGCTGACGCTGCGCAGGCGCAACCACATCCAGCCGGAGGAGATCCCCTACGCGGCCGCCTCGGCGCTGACCTACGACTCGGGTGACTTCCCGGCGATCTTCGAGCGGGCGCTCGCCGCCGGCGATGTCGCCGGGTTCGAGGCCCGCAAGCAGGCGAGCCGGGACCGCGGAAAACTGCGCGGCTTCGGGATCGGCAGCTATCTCGAGGTGACGGCACCGGCGAGCCCGGAGATGGGCGGCCTCGGCTTCGAGGCCGACGGCACCGTGACGTTCACGACCGGCACGCTCGACTACGGCCAGGGCCATGCCGCGCCCTTCGCCCAGGTGATCGCCGAGAAGCTCGGCATCCCGTTCGAGCGCATCCGGCTGCGCCAGGGCGACAGCGACGCGCTGATCGCCGGCGGCGGCACCGGCGGCTCGCGCTCCTCGGCGGCGAGCGGCACGGCGGCGGTCGAGGCCTGCGGCCGGGTGATCGAGCAGGGCCGCGCCATCGCGGCGGCGCTGCTGGAGGCCGGCGTCGCCGACATCGAGTTCTATGGCGGCCGCTTCACGGTCGCCGGCACCGACATGGGCGTCGGCCTCCTGGAGATCGCGCAGCGTCTCAACGACGGCGTCGAACTCCCTGAGGGTGTTCCGCAAAAGCTCGACGTCGCGCTGGTTAGCCCGGGGGCGCCGTCGACCTTCCCGAACGGCTGCCATGTCGCCGAGGTGGAGATCGACATCGACACCGGCGTGCCCGAGGTCGTGCGCTATCTCTCGATCAACGACTTCGGCACGGTGATCAACCCGCTGATCGTCGACGGCCAGATCCATGGCGGCGTCGTCCAGGGGATCGGCCAGGCGCTGTTCGAGCGCGTCGTCTACGACGCCGACGGCCAGCTGATCACCGGCTCGTTGACCGACTACGCCCTTCCCCATGCCAGCGACGTGCCGCCGATCGACACCGGCTATCACGGCGTACCGGCAACGACGAACCCGCTCGGGGTCAAGGGCTGCGGCGAGGCCGGCTGCGCCGGCGGGCTCGTCGCCGTGATGAACGCGGCGATCGACGCGCTCGCCGAGCACGGCGTCCGCCACGTCGACATGCCGCTGACGTCCGAAAAGCTGTGGCGGCTGATGCACGGCGCCGGCGCGGCGGGGTGACGTGACCCGGGGTGTCGCTGACGACGCGCTCTCTTCCTTCTCCCCGCACGCGGGGAGAAGGTGGCTCGCCTCGAGGAGGCGAGTCGGATGAGGGCTTCCGTAGAGCACGGACTCGCGGAGACGCCCCCTCGCCCGACATCCGCGCTGGATGCGCCAATGTCGACCTCTCCCCGCACGCGGGGAGAGGTAACAAGGACCGCCTTCGGAGGCCCCGCGATGACCGAGAGCCGCCCGCCGCTCGATGCCGCCGCCGACGGGCGGGCGGCCGACATGCGCGTCGTCATGGCGGTGAGCGCGGCGCACTTCGTCTCGCACTACTATATCCTCGCGCTGCCCCCCGTGTTCGAGATGGTGCGGGCGAGCTTCGCGGTCTCCTACACCGAGCTCGGCCTCGCGCTGGTCGTCTTCAACGTCGCCTGCGCGGCCGGCCAGACGCCGGCCGGCGTGCTCGCCGACCGCATCGGGGCGCGGCGCGTGCTGGTCGCCGGCCTCGCGCTCGGCGGGCTCGCGCTCGCCGGCGCCGGGCTCGTCTCCTCGTTCTGGCTCTTCGTCGTGCTGTTCGGGCTCGGCGGCCTCGCCAACGCCGTCTATCACCCGGCCGACTACGCGGCGCTGTCCGAGCGCATCGCGCCGGAGCGGATCGGCCGCGCCTACTCGATCCACACCTTCGCCGGCATGATGGGCGGCGCCGTCGCCCCGCCCCTGATGCTGTTTCTCGACAGCCAGATCGGCTGGCGCGGCGCCTTCGTGGCCTCCGCCCTGCCCGGCCTCGCGCTCGCCGCCTGGCTCGCGCTCGCCGGCCGCTCCATCCTGCCGGTGACGCCGCGCCCGACCGCCGCCCGGGGCACCGCCGCCGAGGCGAGCGGCTCGGTGCGGCTGCTCACCTCGCCCGTGATCCTGCTGAACTTCGTGTTCTTCGCGCTGTTCGCCGTGTTCCAGCTCGGGCTGCAGACCTATTCGGCGGTCGCCCTGGTGGCCGCACATGGATTGCCGCTCGCCGCCGCCAGCCTGGCGCTGACCGCCTATCTGCTCGCCTCGGCGATCGGAGTCCTGCTCGGCGGCCTGCCGGTCGGCCGGATCAGCCCGGCCGGGCTCACCATCGCCGGCATGCTGGTGGTCGCCGCCTGCACGGTGGCGCTGGGGATCGGCACGGTCGGGACCGTCGCGGCCGTGCTGCTGCTCGGCCTCGCCGGCCTCGCCGGCGGCATGACCATGCCGGCCCGCGACATGATCGTCCGCGCCGTGACGCCGCCGGGCGCCTTCGGCAAGGTGTTCGGCTTCGTGACGACCGGGTTCAACCTCGCCGGCGTGCTCGGGCCGCTGCTGTTCGGGCTCCTGATGGACCACGGCCGGCCGGGCGGCGTGTTCCTGGTGGTCGCCGGCGCCTGCCTGCTGTCGATCCTCACCGTCCTGGGCGGACGGAAGCCGGTCGCCGCCGGGTGAGACGCGGCGCCGATGGCGCCCGCCTCACTGCAGCGGCTCGCCCGGCACGCGGCCGCTGCGCAGATCGACGGCGATGCGCTCCAGCATGTCGGCCGCCCAGCGCTGGCCGCCGACCGACACCATCCGGGACAGCGCCTCGCACAGCAGGACCGAGACGACGGTCTCGATCGTGATCCCGTCGCTCTGCGCGTCGGCGATCGCGTCGCCGACGAGCGCTTGCGCATCGCCGAACCGCGGCGGGCCGGACGGGGCAGTCCTGTCGTCGTCAAAGACGTTCATCGAAATCTTCTGCATCTGGAGAAGGGGGTCGGCGCGGGGTGGCCCCTCTCCGCGCCCGAGCGGTCCGGTGGACCGATCGATTTCGTCCAATCTTGTAATACTATAACAAGTCCGTCAATCGATCGCTGGTTGCGACCGCAGCGCACCATGGTGGTGGCATTGTGCGGCATATAACGTTACGGTATCCCCCATAGGAGCAAGCCATCCCGATCGGCGTGGCGGCGCCCCTGATCCTGCGAGCTGCCCATGGACCGGTTGTCCCCCGTCGACATCGAGCGTGTGCGCCACTCCTTCGACCGGGTGTGGTCGGAGTCGCAGCGCCTTTCCGACCTCTTCTATGCCCGACTGTTCGAGACAGCCCCTGAGGTGCGTCCGCTGTTCCGCGGCGACCTCGCCGAGCAGAAGCAGAAGTTCCTCGGCACGCTCGCCGTGATCGTCGGCAGCCTGGAGAATGCCGCCGTGCTGATGCCGGCGGCCGAGACGCTGGCCCGCCAGCACGTGGAGTACGGCGTCGCGCCGGATCATTACCCGGTGGTGGGCGAGGCGCTGCTGTGGAGCATGGCGCAGTGCCTCGGGCCGCAGTGGACACCCGAGATCGCCGCCGCCTGGACGAAGGCCTACGGCGCCGTCACGGGCCACATGATCACCAGCGCCTACGCCTGACCGGACGGACCGCCGGCCTCACTTGCGGCGGTCACCGGCGCCGGGACGGAGCACGAGGACGTGCGGTCCCACGTCCGGCACGCCGGCATCGCGGACGACTCGGCTCCGCGGCCGCACCACCCTCGACAAGACCCTTCACGTCGCGGTATTGCGGACGCAGCACCGGTCGCGGAAGAAATCCCCGCGGGATTCCTGCCGCCGGCCCCCAAAGCATTGTGGTGATGCAGCGGTTTTGTAAACCGCAGAGCCTGGTTCGATTCCGGGTGGGGGCACCACGCCGTCGCGGGCGCCGGTCCTGACCGGGCACGCCGTCCGGCCGGCCGGGACCATTCCCACAGGCGCCACCGCTCGGCTCCATCTCCCGCGGCGGACGGTTGCGCGTGCGGGGTGAACCTGCCTCGCCGCGAACGAGACGAAAGCGGGAGCACCGTCGCACCGTCTTCGCCGTCACGTCGCCGGCGCGGTCCGCGAGTCACCCTTCGATCGTCGGGACCAACATGACGCAGCACCTTGTCGTCGACCTTGTCGTCGTCATCGACCCTGTGGTCGCAAACCCGGGCCGTGCCGCAAGGGCCGCCCCGGTGCCGCCCGCAAGGCCTCCCGAGCCGCGCCGGCCGGCCCGCGGCGCGAAAACGTCCGGCCGTCGCCTGATGCTGGCCGCATGTGTGGCCCTGGCCGCCGGCATCGGCCTGCCCGAGCGATCCGCGGCGGAAGGGCTCGGCGCGCGCAGCGCCCGGATCAACGCGCTCGGCGCCGCCGGCAAGTACTCGGAGGCGATCCCGCTCGCCGAGGCCATGCTGGCGGACCTCGAGAAAGGCCGGCCGTCGAAGGACCTCGCCGGCGCCATGAACAATCTCGCGGAGCTCTACGGCCGCGTCGGCCGCGACGCCGAGGGCGAGCCGCTGCTCAATCGCGCCATCGCCATCATGGAGCAGACCGGTGCGCTCGACTCCGTCGAGATCGGGCCGATGCTCAACAATCTCGCGGCGCTCTATCAGCGCCAGCAGCGCTACGCCGAGGCCGAGCCGCTGTTCCGCCGCGTGCTCGCGCTGTCGCAGAAGCAGCTGCCGCCCAATCATCCCGACCTCGGCCGCGCCATCAACAATCTCGCGACCAACTACGAGCGGCAGGAGCGGCATTCCGAGTCCGAGCCGCTGTTCCGGCGGGCGCTGGCGCTCTACGAGAAGGCGGCGGGTCCCGAGAGCCCGGCGGTCGCGACCGTGCTCAACAATCTCGGCCAGGTCGTGAAGGTCGAGGGGCGCTACGACGAGGCCGAACCGCTGATCAGGCGCTCGCTCGCCATTCGTGAAAAAGTGCTCGGCAAGACGCATCCCGACGTCGCGCGCTCGCTGAACAATCTCGCCGACCTCTATCAGCGAAAGGCCCGCTACAACGACGCCGAGCCGCTGTTCGCCCGCGCGCTCGCGATCCGCGAGGCGGCCGTCGGCCCCGATCATCCGGACACCGCGACCGCGATCAACAATCTCGCGGCGCTCCATCTCGCCGCCGGCCGCATCGCCGACGCGCTGCCGCTCGAGGAACGGCTGATCGCCGGCGGGCGCGCCCAGCCCCGCGTCGCGCTGCCGGTGCTGTTCGAGGCGGAGCAGCGCGGGCTGCTGCCACGCGAAAAGGCGCTCGACGAGGCGCTCGACGTGATCCAGCGCGGCACGCGGTCCTCCGCCGCGGCGGCCGTGAACAAGCTCGCGGCGCGGCTCGCCGCCGGAACCGATCGCCTCGCCGCGCTGGTGCGCAAGGACCAGGATCTCGCCGCCGAGGCCGTGCAGCTCGACAAGGCGATCGTCGCGGCGGTGTCGAAACAGGCCGGACGCGATCCCGGCGCCGCCCGGCAGACCCGCGACCGGCTCGCCGTCGTCACGCGAGAGCGCGCCGCCCTGCAGAAGACACTGGCGATCGAGTTCCCGGACTACGCCGCGCTCTCCGATCCCCCGTCCCTCCCGGCCCGGGACGTGCAGGCGCTGCTGTCGGGCGACGAGGCGCTGGTGCTGTTCTCGGTCGGCGAGACGAAGAGCTTCGTCGTCGCCCTGACGCGGGACGCGGCCACTTGGAAACGTATCCCGCTCGGCGCCGGCGCCGTCACCGAGAAGGTCGTGGCGTTCCGCCGCGGGCTCGACCTCGGCCGGCCGCGCGACGCAGACGAGCGGGTCCAGCCGTTCGATCTCGCGCTCGCCGCCGATCTCTATGCCGCGCTGCTCGGCCCCGTCGAGCCGCTGGTCGCGGGCAAGACGAGCCTGCTGATCGCGCCGGCCGGCGCCCTCACGGCGCTGCCGTTCCATCTTCTGGTGACGTCGGCGCCGCCGGCGGGCGTGCCCGAGGGGTTCGAGGGCTATCGCGCGGCAGACTGGCTCCTGAAGCGGCAGGCCGTGTCGGTGCTGCCGTCGCTCGGCAGCCTGAAGGCGCTGCGCCGCGCCGCGCAGAACGATCGCGCCGCCAAGCCGATGGCCGGCTTCGGCGATCCCCGCTTCGATCCCGCGGGCGACCGCAGGGACGACCGCGTCGCCATGCGGAGCGTGACGGGCGTCGCCTACACGGAGTTCTGGAAGGGCGCCGGCGTCGACCGGGCGCGGCTCGCCGAATCCCTGACGCAGCTTCCGGAGACGGCGGACGAGCTGACCGCCGTCGCCAAGGATCTCGGGGCGCCGATGTCCGACGTCCATCTCGGAAGCGACGCCAGCGAGACCACGGTGAAGCGGCTGACCCTCGCCGACTACCGCGTCGTCTATTTCGCCACCCACGGCCTGGTCGCCGGCGACGTGAAGGGTCTCGCCGAGCCGTCGCTGGCGCTCTCGATCCCGGCCCAGCCGACGGCCCGCGACGACGGCCTGCTCACGGCGAGCGAGGTCGCCGAGCTGAAGCTCAACGCCGACTGGGTGGTGCTCTCGGCCTGCAACACGATCGCCGGCGACAAGCCGGGCGCCGAGGCGCTGTCGGGGCTCGCCCGGGCCTTCTTCTATGCCGGGGCGCGCGCCCTGCTGGTGACGCATTGGGCCGTGGATTCGGCCGCCGCCACCCGCCTCACGACCTCGACCTTCGCCATGCTCAAGGCGGAGCCCGGGATCGGACGGGCGGAGGCGCTGCGACACGCCATGCTGGCCTATCTGAACGACGATTCGTCGCCCAAGAACGCCTATCCGGCGTATTGGGGAGCATTCGCCTTGATCGGCGAGGGACGGAGCCGGTAGCTTCCCGAAGCCGGGCTCGCTGACCACCGGCGGACTGTCGTGCAAGCTTCGCGAAAGCCAGCCGGCCAGCCGCGACGAGGGGCCCTCATGGAAACCGCCGTGCCGCCGATCATGGAGATGGTGATCTACGGCGCCGTGGTCGCCGCCTGCGTGCATCACATGATCTGGGGGCGCCGGCGCGACGCGGAGCGGCTCGCCGAGATGCGTCGCCGGAAGGCGGCGGGACGGGACCCGGGCTGAGCCGCGGGTCCGTCCGCCCCTCGTTCCGTCCCACGGCCGCCGCGTCGCGGCGTCAGTTCTCGATGGTCGCGCGCCACGGGAAATCGCGGCCCGGCGCCCAGTCGCAGCGGTAGGTGCCCGACAGCGATTGGCGGTCGGGCCGCAGGGCGCCCCGGTAGGTGCAGCGGCCCTTCTCCTGGTCGCGCAGGATCGTCATCGCGTCGCCGTCGATCCGGATCAGCATCGCCGCCATGTCGGTGCCGCCGGCGGGGTGGCGCCATACCGCGTCGAAGATCTCGCTCATCCCGCGCCGCTTGACGGTGGCGCGCCAGCCGTCGTCCTCGACGATCGACCACACCTGCCCGCGCCAGTCGTCGCGCGGCCCTTCCGGCAGGGCGTTGCTGATCGTCGCGCTCCACGGGAACGCACGGTTGATGTTGTTGCAGCCGTAGGTGCCGGACGCCGACAGCCCGTCGGCGGCGAGGCGGCCGCGATAGATGCAAGCGACCCGCGGGGCGCGCCGGACGATGTGGATGTCGTCGCCCGTGATCGCCATCTCGGCGACCGAGATGTCGAAATAGGCCCGCGTCGGATCGAAGTTGATGGCGTCGAACGTGTCCGAGGTGCCGCGCCGCGTCCAGGTGCCCCACCAGCCGGCCGTCCCCTCCTCGGTGTGCCAGACGCGACCGATCGAGCCGCGCCGGTCGGCCGGCGGGGTCGCCGGCACGGGCGGGGCGATCACGAACGCAGTGTCCTGTCGCGGGGGCGTGCCGGCCGGCGTGGCGGGCTTCGCCTTCGGGGCGGGGGTGTCCGCCGAGGCGGCCGCCGGCGGCGCGCCGAGATAGATGCGGCCACCCTGGGTCTGGTCGTAATAGGCCGGGCTCTGCTCGTGGCCGACCGAGCGGGCGAGCGCCGCGACCTCCTGGCGCACGTCGATCACCATGTCGGCGAGGTGCTTCCTGGGCGCGGCGAGCTCCGGCACCAGGGCACGGGTGAACACCGAGTTGGGCGAGCGGTCGGCGCCGCCGAGCCCGTCGAGCGCCGACTGGCCGAATCCCGCGCTGTAGATCGCGAACACGCCTTGTGCCTCCGCGACCCGGGTGAGCCCGCGCGCCGCGCCGACCGAGCGGGTGACGCCCGGCTTGCGGAACGGGTTGTCACGGCAGGCGTCGAGGATCATCAGCGTGACCTTCGCCTTGCGCTCCTGGATGTCGGCGACGATGTCGGCCTCGCCGATCGCCATGTTGCGCAGCCGCGTCTCCTGCCCCGGATCGATCTCGGGCACATCGGCCGGCAGCAGGAAGTTCGCGCCGCCGATCGCGACCCCGTGGCCGGCGTAGAAGAAGGCGGCGGTGTCGCCCGGCCGGATCGCCTGGGTGAAGGCGAAGATGCGGTCGACCATGCCGCTGCGATCGAGATTCTCGCCGCGCATCACGGTGAAGCCGAGCTTCTCCAGTGCGTCGCCGACCGCGTTCGCGTCGTTGACGGCCTTGGCGAGCTGCTGGACGGCACCGAGATTGCGATAGTCGTTGTTGCCGATCACAAGGGCGACGCGGGCCGCCTGCGCCGGGACCGAGACCGCCAGCGTGGCGACGACGAAGGAAGCGAGGGCGACGAGAATGGAAGCGAGACCGGCGGGCACGCGCATGTCGAGATCCTGAACTGTCACGCCGCCTCGCGCGGCGATCGATCCCGGGAGATCGACCGCAGCGCCGCGGCCCGTCTGGTCTGTCGCCGATGCCGGTGCGGTGGTTCTGGCCGCCGGTGCTAATCCGCCCCGCGGCCCTCCGCCCCACCGCCCCCCGGGTGCGATCGTGCCGCTCCCGCGATACACTGTCTCGACCGTCCTGCGGAGCCTACGTCGCCTGATCGCCGAACGGTCCGTACCTCGTCACCATTGCGGACGGCATCGGAGCGTCGGTTCGACTGACGGAACGATGACGCGCAACGGAGTGTTGCACACGCGAACCCATCGATCAGACAGGTGTCATGCCCGCTCCGTCCCTCGCCCCGTCAGCCTCTGCGTCGACCGTCGTCGCCGATCGGTCCGCGACACCTGCGCCGCGCTTCGGACCCGTTCTGGGACCGGACGGCACCTGCTTCCGCCTGTGGGCGCCGAAGCATCCCCGCATCGTGGTCGAGCTGCCGGCGTCGCAGCAGCGGGTCGCCATGACCCCGGTCGGCGACGGCTGGCACGAGGCCGTGGTCGCCGACGCCGGGCCGGGCACCCGCTATCGCTTCGTGCTGCCGGACGGGCTGGCCGTGCCGGACCCCGGCTCGCGCTTCCAGCCCGACGACGTCCACGGGCCGAGCGAGGTGATCGATCCCGACGCCTATGCCTGGGCGACGCCGGATTGGCGCGGCCGCCCGTGGGAGGAGGCCGTCGTCTACGAGCTGCATGTCGGCACCTTCACGCCGGAGGGCACGTTCCGGGCCGCGATCGAGAAGCTCGACCACCTCGTCGACCTCGGCGTCACGGCGATCGAGCTGATGCCGATCGCCGACTTCCCGGGCCGGCGGAACTGGGGCTACGACGGCGTCCTGCCGTTCGCCCCGGATGCGAGCTACGGGCGTCCCGACGACCTCAAGGCGCTGGTCGACGCCGCCCATGGGCGCGGCCTGATGGTGCTGCTCGACGTCGTCTACAATCACTTCGGGCCGGACGGAAACTACCTCGCCGCCTATGCGCCGATCTTCACCGAGCGCCACCACACGCCGTGGGGCGCCGCCGTGAACTTCGACGCCGAGGGCGCCGAGATGGTGCGCGCGCTGGTGATCGAGAACGTCCTCCACTGGGTCGACGAGATGCGGCTCGACGGGCTGCGCCTCGACGCCGTCCACGCGATCCTCGACGACAGCGCCGAGCACGTCCTGCACGAGATCGCGGCGGCCGTGCATGCGGCGACGCCGGACCGGCACGTCCATCTGATCCTCGAGAACGAGGAGAACGAGGCGCATCTGCTGGTCCGCGCCGCCGACGGCGCGCCCCGCCTCTACACGGCGCAATGGAACGACGACGTCCACCACGTTCTGCACTGCGCGGTGAGCGGTGAGAGCACCGGCTATTACGCCGACTATCGCGGCGACACCGACAAGCTCGGTCGTGCGCTCGCCGAAGGCTTCGCGTTCCAGGGCGAGGAGATGCCCTATCGCGGCTCGGCCCGCGGCGAGCCGTCGCGCGACCTGCCGACGACGGCCTTCGTCGCGTTCATCCAGAACCACGACCAGGTCGGCAACCGCGCCTTCGGCGACCGCATCGGCGCCTTCGCGCCCGCCGCCGCGGTGCGCGCCGTGACGGCCGTCTATCTGCTGCTGCCCCAGGTGCCGATGCTGTTCATGGGCGAGGAGTGGGCCGCGGCCGAGCCGTTCCCGTTCTTCTGCGATTTTCAGGAGCCGCTCGCGACCGCGGTGCGCGAGGGTCGCCGCGCCGAGTTCGCCCGCTTCCCCGAGTTCCACGACCCGGCGCAGCGCGACCGCATCCCCGACCCGACCCTGCCGGCGACGTTCGAGGCGGCGAAGCTCGACTGGAGCGCCCTGCACCGCGACCACCACGCGCGCTGGCACGCGCTGTATCGCGATCTCCTTCACATCCGCCATCGCGAGATCGTCCCGCGGCTCGCCGGAACCGGCGCCGGCCGGTACGCGGTGCTCGGCCCCGGTGCGGTGGCGGTCGAATGGGATCTGCGCGGCGCGCGGCTGCGTCTCCTCGCCAATCTGTCGCCGGAGCCGCTCGACCGCCTCGACCCGATCCCGGGCCGGACGCTGTGGTGCGAGGGCGAGATCCGCACCCGCGGCGGCGCGAGCCCGGCCCACGCGCTCGGTGCCTGGACGGTCGTCTGGGCGGTCGACGAGACGGCGCAGGGCTGATCCTGCGCGTGCCCCGGACAAGGCGCTGAAGGCCGCAGGCCTGATGCGCCGCAGAGCCGGGGCCCAGGGGCGTAACGACGGGCGGCAAGTCGGCCGCCACGGTGAAGCCCTCGCCCGATCGCCCCTGGGTCCCGGTTCGCGGCGCGTGGCGCCGCGCCCGGGACACGAGGCGGCGGCCCCGCACCGCCCCTGCGTTTTACGAATCTCGACGTCGCGATAGAACGGCCGGAGCTTCAACGCGCGCCCCGAGCGGGCCGGAGGCTCGGATGAGCGTCGCCGCGCTGTCGAACTTCGACCTGCCCCAGTTCGTCAACACGCTGGTGAGCCTGGGCACCGCCTTCGTGCTCGGCACGCTGATCGGCGCCGAGCGGCAGTGGCGGCAGCGCAACGCCGGCCTGCGCACCGCCGTGCTGGTGGCGGTCGGGGCCGCCGCCTTCGTCGACATCGGCATGCGGCTGAACGGCAACGCCTCCGCCGTGCACGTGCTGGCCTACGTGGTGTCCGGGGTCGGCTTTCTCGGCGCCGGCGTGATCATGAAGGAAGGCCTCAACATCCGCGGCCTCAACACGGCCGCGACCCTGTGGGGCGCGGCCGCGACGGGCGGCGCGGCCGGCGCCGACCTGATCGGCGAGGCCGTCACCATCGCGGTGTTCGTGCTGATGGCCAACACGGCGCTGCGGCCGCTGGTCGATCTGATCAACCGCCAGCCGCTCGACGAGGCGACCACCGAGGCGACCTACGAGGTGCGAGTCACCGTCACGGCGGAGGAGATGCCGGTGGTGCGCGCCGCCGTGCTCGATCAGCTCGACGCCAAGTCCTACGCGGTGCGCGGCACCGCGGTCGAGGAGCAGTCGGAGGAGACGCTGGATCTCGCCGTGACGCTCGCCGGCTCCTCGGCGCGCTCCACCGAGCTCGACGAGATCGTCGCCCGGGTCGAGCGGCTGCCCGGCGTCGAGCACGCCGGCTGGACGATGCGCACCGCCGACTGAGCGCCGCCCGCGCCGCCGACTCTACGCCTCGACCGGCACCCGGATCTCGAACGCCGCGCCGGCGTCCTGCGGCAGCTGGCGCAGCGTCCCGCCGAGGCGCTCGACGGCGCTCTCCGCCATCCGCAGCCCGAGCCCGCGCGCCCGGCCGAGTTCGAACCCGGCCGGCAGACCGTGGCCGTCGTCGGCGACGACGACGACGAGCGCCCCCTCCTCGCGGCTGCAACGGACCCGCACCGTGGGCCGCTGGCCGCCGGCATGGGTCACCGCATTGGTGACGAGCTCGGTCACCGCGAAGACCACGGCCAGGGCGACGTCGCTCGCCAGTCGCACCTCGGACGTGCCGAAGATCTCCATGTCGACCGGCCGCCCGGCGACCCCGACCATGTCGCCGATCAGCTGCCGCAGCGCGGCGCCGATCTCGACGGTGCCGTGCTCGGCGGCGCGATGAAGCTGGTCGTGGATCCGCATCACCACGCCGATGCGCCGCTCGAGCGCGACGATCGGGCCGCGCGCCGGGTCCGGCTCGGCCGCGCGGCCGCAGGCCTGGACCAGGCCACAGACCATCTGCAGCATGTCGCGCATGCGCTGGTGGCTCTCCGACAGCAGCGCGATATTGTGCCGGTTGGCCTCGCGCAGCGCCCGCTCCGCGGCGACCTCCGAGCCGATGTCGCGAACGATGGCGGCGACGCCGATCCAGGTGCCGTCGGCGAGATGGACCGGCCCCGTCGTCACCGCGACCTCGACGCGCCGGCCGTCCTTGGTGATGCCGCGGGTCGTGAATCGGGCCGGCTCCCGGGCGAGCAGCTTGCGCGTCCCGCCGCGCCCGTCGTCGTCCTCGAACAGGATCGAGGCCGGGCGGCCGACGATCTCGTCGGCCGTGCAGCCGAACAGGCGCTCGGCCGCGGCGTTCCAGTCCTCGACCATGCCGTTGCGGTCGAAGCCGACGATCGCGTCGACACTGTTGGTGACCACGGAGACGAGGCGCGCGGCGGCCGCCGCATTGGCCTCGGCACGGCGTCGCGCGCGGTCGTAGACGCCCGTCGCCCACAGCACGAGGACGCACAAGATCGCATAGGCGACCAGATTGCCGACGTCCTTGAAGGTCGGCACCGCGAACAGATAGTACGGCTCGACGAACGCCCATTGGGCGACGATGCCGCCGAGGACCGCCGCGACCAAGCCGGCGCCGAGCCCGCCGGCGAGCGCCGCGACGACGACGGCCGGCAGCATCGCCGTGAAGGAGAGATCGGTCGGCAGCACCAGGCCGAGCAGGACACGCAGGCCGGCCGCCATCGCGACCGCCGCAGCGCCGACGAAGACGGCCCACGCCACGGCGACGAACGCCCTTCCGAGATCCCGGTCCTGCATCCGCAAACCCCGCGCCGAAAGAGCAGGCTGCGGAAATTCCTACCACACCGCCGTGCATCCCGGCGACGACGGCGATCGAAGATCGTGACTTTTGTCCGAAGGCGACTGTGTGACGCTGTTTCCGGCGCGGCGGCCCGCCAGCTCGCCCACTCGTCTGCAAGCCTGCTCGAAAGGGCGCGACCAGGCTGGAAGCTGCGCGACCAGGATCGCCGTAATGCCGCTCTGCGCCACGGTGCGGCGCCCGGCCCATCCCGCAGCTCGAAATCAAGACGGCGCACCGGGTCATTCAGGCCCGTGCGCCGTCAAAGCGTTTTCCGCCCTCCTCGGCCCAGCGAGGGCCGGAGACCGGTCAGGTCACTGCCCGTAGGCCACGACCGGGATGTCGGAGGCCATCGGACCGCGCAGGCTGTCGGGCCGCGGATCGTCGTTGAGGGCGATGGTCAGGTCCGGGGCGGCCTGCTGCTCGAAGGCGGCCTGGACGGTCGCCGCATCGGCGGTCGGGCAGGTCCAGGTCTCGCCGGTCGGCGCCGCCGCCATCCAGCGCTGCTCGATGAGCTGGCGAACGTCGAGCTGGTCGGCCGTCGCCACGCCCGCCATGGCGGTCCCGGCGAGCGCGAGCATCAGGGTCAGGGTCTTCGTGCGAAACGTCATGTCCACCTCCCGTTCGGGCCGTCGCTGTCGATGGGCCACGATGGCCGGACAGCATCGGCATGGGTCCGTACAACACCCGGCCGGTCACGGACGTGGTGGACGACGGTGTGCCCCCCGCACCACCGAACCGGCTCCCGATACAACCGGGAAGACCGCTGCCGGTTCCCTGCCCGACAGCCGCATTCGTCCAGAAAAGCTTAAGGGCGCGGCCGATTCACGCGGTCGTGATCAGAACGTGGGGGCGAGCGGACGCGCGCGGCGCGGCAGGCGCCTTCAGTAGCTCGCCTGGCCGCCGGTGAGGTCGAACACGGCGCCGCTGTTGTAGCTGCAGGCGTCGGAGCACAGCCACGCCACCAGCTCGGCGAATTCGGCCACCGCGCCGAGGCGCTTCATCGGGCTGCGCTGGACCACGGCCTCGACGGCCGACGCCGGCATGGCGCGGAGGAACTCCGTGTCGACGGCCGCCCAGACGATGCAGTTCGCCCGCAGCGGCGTGTCGCCGAGCTCCTTGCCGAGCGCCTTGGTGAAGGCGACGATGCCGGCGCTGGCTGCCGAGAAGGCGGCGAGGCCGGCCCGGCCCTCCTTGGCGGCGAGCGAGGCGACCGTGACGATGCGGCCGCGCCCGACCCGGCGCATGTGCGGCACCACGGCGCGACAGACCTGGAAGGCGCCGGTCAGGGTGACGTCGATCACCTGGCGCCATTCCGACTCGCTCACCGCGTCGACCGATTTTCGGGTGCCGCCGTAGCCGGCGGCGAGCACCAGCAGGTCGATGCCGCCGGCCGCGACCGCCCGCGCCGCCGCGGCCGCGACCTGGTGCGACGAGGTGACGTCGACGGCGACCGGCACGATGCCGTCGACCGCCACCGGGTCGACGTCCCACGCCTCGACGACGGCACCGGCGGCGCGCAGCCGCTCGGCGACGCCGCGGCCGAGCCCCCGCGCCCCGCCCGTCACCACGGCGCGACGGCCGGAGAAATCGTAAGTCACCGACCCCGTCGCCGAACCGGCGAGCGAGCCGGCGGCCGGCTTGCCGGCCGTGCTGGCAGCGTCCGTCATGGCATCCTCCGCCCGCGGGGCCGCGACGACCGGCGGCCCGGCACGCGGTGCCATCATACGGCGGCTCAGGGCCGGCGGGCGAGCGTGAAGGCGCCGCGCATGTCGCCGGCCTTGAAGCCGGTGGCGGTGTCGTCCGGATAGAGGCGCTTCAGGGCGGCCACGACGTCCGGCTTCAGCTCGGATCCGTGGCAGCCGAGGCAGGGCTCGCCGGTCGGGATCGCCTTCATGAAGCGGAACATCGGCCCGTCGGCCGCCTCCACGGTGGCGCTGCGCGTCTGCGCCGCGACCGGCGCGCCGGCGGCGATGCGGTCGGCGAACAGGTCCAGCGTCGCGCGCTCGAAATCGTCCGGGGCGGCGGCGCGGTTGCGCGGCTTCAGGCTGGTGCGGGCGATCCGCCAGCCGGTGCGCTGGCCGTGCTCGGCGGCGATCGCCGGCGCCTGCTCCTTGCAGAAGCCGATCGCGCCGACGAGGCCCGAGGTCTCGATGGCGCTCTTCACGGCGGCGAGCAGCGTCGCGCCGTAGTCGGCCGCAACCGTCGCGGCCTGCGCGGCGAGACGCGCCTCGCGCGCGGCGCGGTCGCGCTCGGCGCCGAGCCAGAGTGCAGCGGCGCCGACGACAGCGGCCCCGACGACGATGATCCTGAGCGACATGATCCGACCCTCCGTGCGACCGGACGGCAGGCGTCCGCGACGGAGGCGACGATGGCGAACCCCACCGGCCCGGTCTGTGACGGAGTCACCGGCGGCCCATCAAACGCCGCCGGCGACGGGGCGGCGCCGGCGTTGTCCGGTCGCTCCGGTGATCAGGCGGCGCCGGCGTCGCGGGCCGGCGGATCGGCGTAGCGGGCCGCCGCCTCGCGCAGGATGCGGGCGACCTGGCGGGTGCCGAGCGTCCGGGCGAGGTTTTGGGCGGCGACGTCGAGCAGCACCACGGCGCCGTCGCCGATGCCGTGCGCCTCGGCCTCCGCCTCGAGCCGCGCCACCCCGTCGCGCCAGAAGGCGTCGGTGCGGGCCCGCTCGGCCGCGACGATGTCGGCGATCGGCGCGCCGGTGTCGGGGATCGCGGCCGGGGCGAGCGGCGCCGGGTCGATGTCGACCGCGCGCTGGGCCGACCGGACGACGTTCGCCTTCGGGGTGTCGCGCTTCGGGGTGCCGCGCGGCGGCGCCCACTGGTCGGGATAGCGCCCCTCGCGCATCGCCTCGGCGGCCGCCTTGCTGCGGCGGATGTCGGCGCGCAGCCCCCACAGCCCGACCACCATGGCGAAGGCCGCGGCGCCGAGCACGAGATAATTCCCGCCGTCGCCGCGCAAGAGCATGACGCCCTGAATGCCGACGAGCGCCGCCCCGAACGCGGCCGCACCCGCCGTGAAGAAGAATGAAATCAGCCGGATCATCTGGTCGTCCCATCGTGCCGCCGCACCCGAGATCGCCGGCGGGCGCGCCGATCCTCGCGCGCCGGGCCGCCCGGTTGTCAAGCTGGGAGAGTTGCGGGATGTCGCGCCGGATTGACACCGCCGGACAGGTTTTTGACCTGCCCCTGCGCCGTGACACTGCGGGCGCCGGAGCGGGCGCTTGGGCTGGAGGCCGCGGCGTGCCCAAAAGCTGCCGCCTTGCCGGCGTCACTCGGCCGCGACGGGCGGGAGAGGACCTTCATGCGATACGTGCTTGTGATGATGGCGTGCCTGGCCGCGGCTGGGAGCGCCGCGGCGCAGTCCGGCGGGGCGCCGGGCCTGCCCGGCGTCTACGACCGCCAGCCCGACTTTCGGGCCGCCAACCGGCCGGGCGAGGACCCGGTCCGCCAGTCGGCCCCGGCCTGGGACGCCAACCGCGACGGCGTGTTCACCTGCGACGAGTGGAAACAGTATGTCGGCCGCATCTTCGTCAACGCCGACGCCAACCGCGACGGCTTCGTCGACGCCAAGGAGTTCGACGCCCTGCGCCGCGCCGACCCGGCGTTCAAGAACGCCGAGCTCGGCTACTTCGACGACAACCGCGACGGCCGCATCGCCCGCGCCGAGTTCGTCGATCGCCCGAGCCCGTTCTTCGCCCGCTTCGACCGCAACGGCGACTGCAAGGTGACGGCCGAGGAGATGCGGGGCGGCGGCAGGGGCGGGCCGAGCATGCGACCCAATCTCGGCGGCGGCGGCATGGGCGGCACGGTCGGCATCCCGTTCTGAGCGCCGGATCGGACGGGCGCAGGCCGATCGCCTCGGTTGCCGGGTCGCGCGGGTCTGCGATACGACTGGGCCGTGCCCCGCACGGCCTTCTCGCCATCCCTGCGCCGTGCCCGAGATTCCCCCGATCGAGTGCCCCCATGACCAGCGCCGAAACGACCAGCGCCACAATGACCAGCGCCCTGTTCACCCCCATCGAGATCGCCGGCCGCACCTTCGAGAACCGCATCGCGGTCTCGCCCATGTGCCAGTACAGCGGCGAGGACGGCTGCGCGTCCGACTGGCACATGACGCATCTCGGCATGCTGGCGAACTCGGGCGCCGGCCTGGTCGTCGTCGAGGCGACCCATGTCGAGCGGCGCGGCCGCATCACCCATGGCTGCCTCGGCCTCTATTCCGACGCCTGCGAGGCGGCGCTCGCCCGCATCGTCGCCCATTGCCGACGCATCGGCACCGCCAAGCTCGGCGTCCAACTCGCCCATGCGGGTCGCAAGGCCTCGTCGCAGCGCCCCTGGGAGGGCGGCAAGGCGCTCGCCGTCGACCAGGACCCGTGGCCCACCGAGGCGCCCTCCGCCCTGCCCTTCGGGCCGGGCTGGCACGTCCCGCAGGCGATGACCGAGGACGACATGGAGCGGGTGATCGCCGCCTTCGCGCAGGCGGCGGCGCGGGCGGTGCGGATCGGCTTCGACGCGGTCGAGCTGCACGCCGCGCACGGCTATCTGGTGCACGCGTTCCTCTCGGCGGTGTCGAACCAGCGCACCGATGCCTACGGCGGCTCGCGCGAGAACCGCATGCGGTTTCCGCTCGCCGTCGCCCACGCGTTGCGCGGCAGCGTGCCGCGCGACGTCGCGCTCGGCGCCCGGATCACCGGCAGCGACTGGCTCGGCGGCGGCATCGAGATCGAGGAGACGATCGTGTTCGCCCGCGCCCTCAAGGACATCGGCTACGACTATGTCGACGTCTCCTCGGGCGGCCTCACCGCCGAGGCCCGCAACCCGACCACGCCCGGCTACAACGTGCCGCTCGCCGAGGCGGTGCGCCACGCGACCGGCCTCGTCACCCGGGCGGTCGGCCTGATCGTCGACCCGAAGCAGGCCGAGGCGATCGTCGCGGAGGGCAAGGCCGACATGGTGGCGCTCGCCCGCGCCATGCTGGACGACCCGCATTGGGGCTGGCACGCCGCCCGCGCGCTCGGCGCCGAGACGCGCCGGCCGCCGCAGTATCTGCGCGCCGGCCCGAGCCTGTGGGCGCCCGCGGCGCGCGGCTGAGCGGCTCGCCGGCGACAGGCCGGCCCGGTGCGGATATCGTGGCGGGATGCAGCAGCACCCACCCACCGACGGCCCGACCCGCCGTGCCGTGCTCGCCGGCCTCGCCAGCGCCGCCGCACTGGCCGGATCGACCGCCGCCGCCCTGCCCGCCTTCGCCCAGCCGCGCCCGCCCCGCGCGGCCGTGACCGGCCCGGTCTCGGCCTTCGGCATCGATGCGGCGACGCTGGGCCTCCGGCCCGGCAGCCCGGACGACCAGACCCTCGTCCTGCAGCGCGCCCTCGACCGGACCGCGGCGAGCGGCGCGCCGCTGGCGTTGCCGCCGGGCGTCTACAAGGTCGGCGGCGTGCGGCTGCCGGACGGCGCGCGGCTCGTCGGCGCGCCTGGTGCGGTGCGGCTCCAGTTCCTCGGCGGCGCCTCGCTGCTGTCGGCCGCCAATGTCGGCCGTGTCTCGCTCGACGGCCTGGTGCTCGACGGCGGCGGCCGGCCGCTGCCGCCCGACCGCGCCCTCCTCCACTGCGAGCAGGTCGATGCCCTGGCGGTGACCAACTGCACGGTGGCGGGCGCCGACGGCACCGCGCTCTACCTCTACCAGTGCGCCGGCACGATCGCGGACAACCGCGTCACCGACACGGGCGACGTGGCGATCCAGACCCGCGACAGCCGCGGCGTGGTGATCGCCCGCAACGTCGTCGCGCGGGCCGGCAACAACGGCATCCAGGTGCTGCGCTTCGAGGCCGGCGAGGACGGCACCCTCGTCGTCGACAACCGGGTGACGGACATCCGCAACCGGGCCGGCGGCCAGGGCCAGTTCGGCAACGCCATCAACGTGTACCGCGCGAACGGCGTGATCGTGCGCGGCAACCGCATCGCCGACTGCGCCTTCTCCGGCGTGCGCGGCAACTCGGCCTCCAACCTGCAGATCGTCGGCAACACGGTGACCCGGGTCGGCGAGACGGCGCTCTACTCGGAGTTCCAGTTCGAGGCGGCCGTGGTGGCGAACAACATCGTCGACGGCGCCCAGATGGGCGTCTCGATCGCCAACTTCGCCAGCGGCGGGCGGATCGCCGTGGTTCAGGGCAACATCCTGCGCAACCTCGCGCCCGGAACCGTCAATCCGGACCCCGAGTTCCTGCTCGGCGTCGGCATGTATGTCGAGGCCGACACCACGGCGACCGGCAACGTCGTCGAGAACGCGAGCGCGGTCGGCATCGCGGTCGGCTGGGGCCCCTATCTGCGCGACGTCTCCGTCACCGGCAATGTGGTGCGTCAGTGCGGCATCGGCGTCGGCGTGACGGTGGTCCCGGGCGCCCGCAGCACCGTGCTGTCCGCGAACGTCATCTCGGGCAGCCGCGCCGGCGCCATCGTCGGGCTCGACCACAAGGTCCCGGTCACCGGCGACCTCGCGACCGGCGGGGCCGAGATTTATCCGCATCTCTCACTAAGTGGTAATAAGGTTTCGTGAGCCAAGCGACACGGCGTGCGGTGCCAGATCCCAATGTGTCGCCCACTGTAAATACAGCCCATCCAACTAGTCCGAAGTTGCGCTGCGGCATCGAATTTCCGCGTTCAACCCTGAATTCTTGCTGGCGTGAACTACGGCTTTTCTGTTAGACTAAAGTCCAAGCTGCAGTCGACTTCGCCTCGGCTGGCAGTCTTCCAAAAACAGGCAGAACACCAAGGGGGGTCTCGGCTGTCGCGTCAGCGAGGCGCCGAGATCCAAACTGCGTCGGCGCGGCATCCCCATCCGCATCCCGAACGCAGGGCATGGTGACAACACCGCCACGACAGGGAGGACTTGATTATGATGAACGGCGGCTACCTCGACACGCGGGCGCCCGACAGATCGTTGTTCGGCAAGCAGCACTGCCCGCGTTGCGCCTATCTGCTGGTGGCGCCGGACGAGTCGCATCACATCGCCGATCGTGTGGTCCGCCACCTGTGGACCTGCGAGGCCTGCGGCACTGGGTTCAGCACCTGGGTCAAGTTCCAGCCGGAGTTCGGCGAGATGCACTGCGAGCCGCAGTGCGCCGAAGCGGCCTGAGCCGCTCCGCCGGGCGACCACCGGTCGCCCGTGCACGCACCGACCGCAGCCGGGCGGGCCTACGGCCTGCCGCTGCGGCGGTCCCGAGTGATCTCGCCTACGCGAGTCGTGTCGTCTGCCCGAAGTCGGGTCGCCTGCCGGTGCCGTATCGTCCGCTCGGCGCGTGTCGTTCCCGGCATCGATCACATTCTCGGTCGTATATTCACCCGTAATTGATTGCTCCGGGCCCTCGGCCTCGCGCCTCTTTCCGACAGCTCGGCGCTCGTGCGGATGAGCCCGTCTCGGCGCCGCCGGACGCCGGCGCGTGCAGGCGTCGTCCCGGACCGGCGGCCCGGATGTCGGCCGGACGGGATGCCCCGGCGGTATTGCCCAAAACCGTGAATCCCGGCTAACTCCACGGCCCGACCAAGTGCCCGGCCTCCCCCGACCGGCGGCCGCGCCATCGCACAGGACCGCCGATGTTCTCGCATCTGATGACCACCAGACGGTTCGCCCCCCTGTTCTGGTGCCAGTTCTTCAGCGCCTTCAACGACAACTTCCTGAAGAACTCGCTGGTCTTCCTGATCCTCTATCGGATGACGGGCTCGAACTCGGAAGCCCTTATCACGCTCGCCGGCGCCACGCTGATCTTCCCGTTCTTCGTCCTGTCGGCCGTCGGCGGCGAGATCGCCGACCGCTACGACAAGGCGATCGTGGCGCGCTGGCTCAAGCTCGCCGAGATCCCGGTGGCGCTGTTCGCGGTGCTCGGCTTCTGGCTGCACTCGATCGCGCTCCTGTTCGTCGCACTGTTCCTGATCGGCGTCATCGCCGCGCTGTTCGGCCCGATCAAGTACGGCATCCTGCCCGACCATCTGGAACGCTCCGAGCTGCCGGCCGGCAACGCGCTGGTCGAGGGCGCGACCTTCCTGGCGATCCTGCTCGGCACCATCGTGGGCGGGCTGGCCGCCAAGGACGGCGGCGACCCGGCCTCGTTCGCCGGGCTGATGATGATCGTCGCCATCCTGTGCTGGCTCGCCGCCCTGCTGATCCCGAGGACCGGGCAGGCCGCGCCGAACCTGACGATCGACACCAACATCGTGCGCTCGACCACCCGTCTTATGGGCGAATTGAAGGCCGAGCGGCGGCTGTGGTGGTCGGCCCTCGTGGTCTCCTGGTTCTGGCTCACCGGCGCGATCGCGCTCTCGCTGATGCCGCCGCTGATCAAGACCACGCTCGGCGCCGCCGAGGAGGTGATCACGGTCTATCTCGCCGTGTTCTCGATCGGCATCGCGGCCGGCTCGGCGCTCGCCGCCTGGCTCGCCGCCGGCCGCATCGTGCTCTTGCCGACCGTTCTCGGCGCCGCGCTGCTCGGCATCCTGTGCATCGATCTCGGCTGGTGGATGTCGGGCGTCGCGAGTCCGCTGCAGGGCCGCGGCATTTCCGAGGTGCTCGGCTCGGTGCGCGGCATCCATGTCGGCTTCGACCTGTTCGGCATGGCGGTCGCCGGCGGCCTGTTCATCGTGCCGGCCTTCGCGGCCATGCAGGCCTGGGCCGGCGCCGACCACCGCGCCCGGGTGATCGCCGCCAACAACGTTCTCAACGCCGCCTTCATGGTGGCGGCCGGCCTCGGCGTCGCGCTCCTCCAGCTCGCCGGCCTCGCGCCGGCGACGCTGTTCATGCTGCTCGGCGTCGCCAACCTGGTCGTCGGATACGCGATCTTCAAGACGCTGCCGACCAACCCGGTGCGCGATTTTCTCTCGACGGTGGCGCGCGCGTTCTTCCGCGCCGAGGTGCACGGGCTCGAGAACATCGAGAAGGCCGGGCCGAACGCCATCATCGCGCTCAATCACGTGAGCTTCCTGGACGCGCCCTTCGCGCTGTCGGTGCTGCCCAAGGATCCGGTGTTCGCGATCGACTGCCACATCGCCGAGCGCTGGTGGGTGAAGCCGTTCCTGCGCTTCACCCGCGCCATGCCGATCGACCCGACCAATCCGTGGGGCACCCGCCAGCTCATCCATGCCGTGCAGGGCGGCGACAGCCTGATCATCTTCCCCGAGGGCCGCATCACGGTCACCGGAAGCCTGATGAAGATCTACGACGGCGCCGGCCTGATCGCCGACAAGTCCGGCGCCATGGTGGTGCCGGTGCGCATCAAGGGGCTGGAGCAGACGCCGTTCTCGCGCCTGAAGGACCATCAGGTCCGCCGCCGCTGGTTCCCCAAGATCACCATGACGATCCTGCCGCCGGTGCGCATCTCGGTTCCCGAAGAGTTGCGCGGAAAAAAGCGCCGCGTCGCCGCGGGCGCCGCGCTCTATCGCGTGATGTCGGATCTGATCTTCCGCACCACCGAGATGGACTGCACCGTGTTCGAGGCGATGGTGCATGCCGGCGAGTTCCACGGCATGAGCCGCATCGCCATCGAGGACCCGGTGTCGGGCGCCCTCACCTACAAGCGCATGCTGGTCGGCGCCGCGGTGCTCGGCCGCAAGCTCTCGGTCCATGCCGGGCCCGGCGAGTATCTCGGCGTGCTCTTGCCGAACGCCAACGGCGCCGCCGTGACGCTGCTCGGCCTGATGTGGGCCGGCCGCGTGCCGGCGATCCTCAACTTCTCGGCCGGGCCGACCAACATCCGGGCCGCCTGCAAGGCCGCCGGCCTCACCACGGTCGTCACCTCGCGCGCCTTCATCGAGAAGGGCCGGCTCGACCACGTGATCGCGGCGCTCGCGCCCGACTACCGCATCGTCTACCTCGAGGACGTGCGCCCGACCGTGACGACGCTCGACAAGCTGAAAGGCCTGCGCGAGTTCAGGACGCCGCTGGTGGCGCGGCAGCCGTCGGACCCCGCCGCCGTGCTGTTCACGTCGGGCTCGGAGGGCGTGCCGAAGGGCGTCGTGCTGTCGCACCGGAACATCCTGTCGAACGCCGCCCAGGCCAAGGCGATCGTCGACTTCGGCTACTCCGACAAGCTGTTCAACGTGCTGCCGGTGTTCCACGCCTTCGGCCTGACCGCGGGCTTCATCCTGCCGCTGGTCAACGGCGTGCACGTCTATCTCTATCCCTCGCCCCTGCACTACCGGCTGGTGCCCGAGCTGGTCTACGCGACCAACGCGACCATCATGTTCGGCACCGACACGTTCCTCAACGGTTACGCCCGCACCGCGAACCCCTACGACTTCCGCTCGCTGCGCTACATCTTCGCCGGCGCAGAGGCCGTGAAGGAGGCGACGCGCAAGACCTACATGGAGAAGTTCGGGGTGCGCATCCTGGAGGGCTACGGCGTCACCGAGGCGGCGCCCGTGATCGCGCTCAACACGCCGATGTTCAACAAGTTCGGCACGGTCGGCCGGCTCTTCCCCGGCATCGAGGCGCGGCTCGACAAGGTCGAGGGCGTCGACGAGGGCGGCCGGCTCTACATCCGCGGACCGAACGTGATGGTCGGCTACCTGAAGGTCGACAAGCCCGGCGTGATCGAACCGCCGCACGAGGGCTGGCACGACACCGGCGACATCGTGACCATCGACGCCGAGGGCTATGTGGCGATCAAGGGCCGGGCCAAGCGCTTCGCCAAGGTGGGCGGCGAGATGATCTCGCTCGCCGCCGTGGAGACGATCGCGTTCGACCTGTGGCCGGACGCGCTGCACGCCGTCGCCACCATCCCGGACGCCCGCAAGGGCGAGAAGCTGATCATGGTGACGACCCAGAAGGGCGCCACCCGTTCCGACTTCATCGCCTTCGCGAAGTCGCGCGGCGCCTCCGAGATGCTGATCCCGGCCGAGTTCGTCCATGTCGAGAAGATGCCGCTGCTCGGCTCCGGCAAGGTCGACAACCTCACCGTCGTCCAGATGGTGCGCGAGCGCGCCAAGCTGGAAGGCGCGGCGTAGCGCCACGCCGGCGCCTCCGAGACCCTCTCCCTGAGGGAGAGGGTCGGGCGTCCGCGAAGCGGACGACCGGGGTGAGGGTTTACGGCGCCAGTTGGATGCCTCGGCACCCCCTCACCCGGATCTCGCGCCTGTCGCGCGAGATCCTACCTCTCCCCGCTGGGGAGAGGTGAATCTGTCGTCTGCCCAAAGAACGACGACGATCTTTCAAAAATTCGCCCCGACGCGCAGGACGAAGGTGCGGCCGGGCTGCGGATAGGCGTTGTAGACGCCGTACTTGCTGCCGAAGCCGTCCGGATAGGGGCTGGCGACCGCGTAGTCGAAATAGTCCTCGTTCAAGAGGTTCTGCACGGCGAACGACCAGAAGTAGCGGTCCCACTCACCGGCGATCTTGGCGTCGAGGATCGTGTAGGTCGGCGTCATCGGCTGGAGATTGCGGCTGTCGTTGTCCATGCGGCGCGAGCCGACGAAGCGCACGTCGCCGGTGAACACCAGGCGGCTGTCGAGGATGTTCCAGACGACGCCGACGCCCGCCGTGTTGCGCGCGACGAGCGGCACGTCGTTGCCGGCATAGACGCCCTCCCGGAACACGGCGCGCGTATAGGCATAGCTGCCCTTCAGCCGCACCGTGTCGGAGACCCGCATGGTCGCCAGCGCCTCGGAGCCGTAGCGCCGGGTCGGATCGAGATTCACGTTGGTGGTGGTGAACGGCGAGTAGAAGATCTCGTTCTCCAGAACCATGTCGTAGATGCTCCATTGCAGGAACATCGGGCCGGCCGTCACCTTCACGCCCGCCTCCCAGTCGCGCGAGGTCTGGGTCTTCAGCGCGAAATTGCTCGGCATGCCGTAGGGCGCGCTGCCGATGCGCTCGTCGACATTCGGCACCCGGAAGCTCTGCGCGGTACGGCCGAACAGCGTGAGCTGCTGGTTGAAGCGGTGCTCGATGCCGATGTGCCAGGCGCGGTTGGTCTGGGTGTCGTCGAGCGGGTTCGCCTGCACGACGGTCGGAAAGCCGAAGTAGAGATAGCCCGGTGCCGCCGCGTTCACGGCATCGCGCGCCGACAGCGAGGTCCGCTGCACGCGCCCGCCGACCGAGACGTCGGTCGTGGAGAACAGCGTCACCGTGTTCATCGTGTAGGCGGCGAGCGAGGTCTGGTCGAGATCGTACTGGTGCAGCGGCGCCGCACCCTCCGTCAGGGCGCGCGGCGACGAATAGTCGGTGTGATAGACGTCGACGCCGCTCAGCGACTTCAGCGGCAGGCCGAACGCCGTCGTGTCGACCTTGAGGCGCGGCGTCACCGACGAGGTGACGAGCGAGGACTCGAAATAGGACGTGTCGTAGGCGGAGCCGATCTGCTGCCGGCAGGCCGAGTTGTAGACGCCCGTGAAGGTGTCGAGGCAGGACGGGAAATAGGCCGCCTGCTGCTTGCGGACCCGCACGCCGCCGTCGACGATCAGCTCGGCGCCCGGCGTCAGGTCGTAGGTCACGCCGGTGGTCGCCGTCGCCTGCTGCTGGTTGGCGAAGTCCCACGGCGTGTTGGTGCCGCGGCGGTCGGTCGCGAGCTGATTCAGGCCGAGCGTCGGGTCGACGCGGCGGCCGGCCGGAAGCCCGAGCACCTGGTCGCTCAGCGTCGTGTTCAGATAGAAGCTGCCCCAGTCGCGGGTGTAGCGATAGTCGCCGCCGGCGTTGGTCTGATGATACTGGCCGTTGTCGCGATAGCCGTCGGAGCGCACCGCATTGGCATAGAGCGCCAGCGCGTGCGGCCCGCTCGACGCGAAGGCCGTGCCCCTGCCCTCGACCTGGTTGAACGAGCCGTAGGCGACCTCGGCGCGGGCGCCGTTCGGCCGTCCGGTCGCCTTCTTGGTGACGATGTTGATGACGCCGCCGACGGCGCCGTCGCCGTACAGCACGCCGCCGGAGTTGCCGCGCGTCACCTCGATGCGCTCGACCGCGTTGATCGGCACCGAGCCCCAGTCGAAGGTCTGCAGATCGGGCAGATCGACGCGGCGTCCGTCGATCAGGATCAGCGTGTTCTGGGCGCCGGTGGCGCCGAAGCCGCGGATGTCGACGGTGGCGCGCGCCCCGTTGACGCCGCCGTAGAGGTTCGAGACCTGGACACCGGGCTCGCGGGCCAGGATGCCCGGGATGGTCTGCTCGGGCGAGCGCTCGATCTCCTCGGCCGTGATCACGGTCGTGGACGCACCCGTGATTCCGAGCGCGCCGCCGGCGCCGCCGCCGAGGCGCGTCGCGGTGACGTAGAGGTCGGGCAGCGCGGTGTCGGTCGTCGCCGGCGCCTGCTGGGCCTGCACGTCACCGGCGAGCAGCAATGCGCTGCCGAGCAACGCCGTGCTGCCGAGCAGAACGGCGAGGCCGGCGGCGCGGGCCGCCCTAGCGCGGTTCGAATGGTCGTGGGTCATTCCTGTCGTCCTTCGCGAAAGGGTCATGCGGTTCGCGTTGCATGAGCCGACGCGAAAGACGCCCGTCCGGCCGTCCCGGCCGATCGGTGTCCAAACGCTTCACGAGACGAACGAGCATAGCGGTCCCCGCGCCGGTCACGGTGTCACCGCTGCGAAAGACCGCTCCGTATGGGGCTTCCCGCCCACCGGTTGGGTGACTGTGCGGGCAGGTCTCCTGGCTCGCGGGTCGTCGCTGCATCCGGCCTTCCCGGTTTCCCAGTGGCCACGGTGGATGCGGCTCGCCGCTCACAGTTGCGGGTCCAGCCACGGCTTCACGACCCTCGCGGGGCGCGTTCCGTGTTCCCTCTTTCCTCCCGGCGGTCGCCCGCCGGGAACCAGCACACCCGCACCTTCGGTCGCCCGCGCCCCGCGCGTCAATCGTGCAGGCCCCGACCCGAGTGCATTAGCCGGAGAAGTGTTGCGCGAAGCCCACACCCGGAAGAGTCATTCCGGGGCGTGTGCCGTGAGGCGCACGAACCCGGAATCCAACCAAGTCCTTCGGATTCGCCCGCTGGATTCCGGGTTCGCACCTTCGGTGCGCCCCGGAATGACGGCGTCCGGAGCATCCTGGAACACGGGTCTTCAGTCCTCGGCGTCGTCCGCCTTGGTCTCCGCCAGGAGCCAGCCGAGATAGGCCTGGTCGACGCTCTCGATCGGCAGCACCAGGATGGCCGGCGTCGTGTAGGAATGGCGCGCCTTGACGGCGGCCCGCACCGCCTCGGCGCGCGACGCCCGGGTCTTGATCAGCATCACGACCTCCTCGCCGCGCTCGATCGCGCCCTCCCAGCGATAGAGCGAGACCATGCCGGGCAGGATGTTGACGCAGGCGGCGAGCCGCGCCTCGACCAGCGCGCGTCCGGTCTCCTCCGCCTCGACAAGCCCCGGAAAGGTCGTATAGACGAACACCACCCGTTCCATCGCCACTCCTTCGCGTCGGCGGCGGTGCGGCGCCGGTATCGCACGAACCACCGAACGATCCGCCGCACGAGCCGCGCATGACCCATCTGCCTGCCGAGATCGAGCGGATCGCCTTCGTGGCGAGCCAGACCCCCGAGGCGACGGCGGCCCTCGCCCGGTTGACCCAGCGCTACGGCAATGTCGATCCGCACGAGGCCGACGTCATCGTCGCGCTCGGCGGCGACGGCCTGATGCTCAAGACCCTGCACGTCTTCATGAGCACCGGCAAGCCGATCTACGGCATGCATCGCGGCACCGTCGGCTTCCTGATGAACGAGTATCACGAGCACGGGCTGAAGGAGCGCCTGCACGACGCCGAGGCGACCGTGATCCACCCGCTGCTGATGCGCGCCCTCGACGTCGACGGAGGCGGCCACGAGCACCGCGCCATCAACGAGGTGTCGCTGTTCCGCCAGACCTACCAGGCGGCGCGGCTCGACGTGATGGTGGACGGCAAGATGCGGCTGCGCGAGCTCACGGCCGACGGCATCATGGTGGCGACGCCGGCCGGCTCGACGGCCTACAATCTTTCGACCGGCGGACCGATCATCCCGATCGGCTCGCCGCTGCTCGCACTGACCCCGATCAGCGCGTTCCGGCCGCGGCGCTGGCGCGGCGCGCTCCTGCCCGACAGCGCCGTGGTGACGATCGAGGTGCTGGAGGCCGACAAGCGGCCGGTCGCCGCCGTCGCCGATCACGACGAGGTGCGCTCGGTCAAGCACGTCGAGATCCGCATGGACCACGCGATCGAGATGCTGATGCTGTTCGACCCCGGCCACAATCTCGACGAGCGCATCCTGCGCGAGCAGTTCAGCCATTGAGGCGACGAGCTCCGTCATTCCGGGGCGCGCCCAAGGCGCGAACCCGGAATCCAGTGGCATGCACGGACTGCGGGGCTGGATTCCGGGTTCGCCGCTGCGCGGCGCCCCGGAATGACGTGCTCTGATATCGACAACCGAATGGCGTCCGCCCCCGCCCGGTTAACCTAAACCCTTCCTTAAAGCTTCGCGGGCAGGATCGAGCCTGATCCTTCAGGCATCGTGTCAGTCTCGCGTGAGCCATGGTCCGCATCGACTTCAACCGGCTGCGGTTTCTTCTGATCGACGACAACGCGCACATGCGTCGCATCCTGCGCACGCTGCTGCACGGCTTCGGCTCCCGCGAGGTCTACGAGGCCGAGGACGGCGCCGCCGGCCTCGAGGCGTTCACGCACAACATTCCGGACATCGTGATCACCGACTGGGCGATGCCGATCTTCGACGGGCTCGAGCTCACCCAGATGATCCGCCAGCCGGGCGCCAACGCCAACCCGTTCGTGCCGATCATCATGCTGACCGGCCATTCCGAGAAGAAGCGCGTGATGGCGGCGCGCGACTGCGGCGTGACGGAATTCCTGGTCAAGCCGATCTCGGCCAACGCGCTCTACCAGCGCATCTTGACCGTGGTCGTGAATCCGCGTCCCTTCATCAAGACCAAGACCTTCTTCGGCCCCGACCGGCGACGCCTGGTGAACCCGAACTATGTCGGCGTCGAGCGCCGCAAGGGCACGGCGAAGGCCGAGATCATCCCGCAGCAGGCGCTGCTGGAGCGGGTGAAGATCACCGAGTGAACAGGGTGACCCGATGACCTCCGGGCGAGGCGGCGGCAAGACCGGAAAGCCGACCGGAAAGCCGACCGGCAAGACGTCGGCTGGCGAGTCTTCCTCGAACAAGTCTTCCTCGAGCAAGTCTTCGTCGAGCAAGTCTTCGTCGAGCAAGACTCCGGACGCGCCGAAGGTGACCAATTACGGCGACCACGCCGTGATCGTGCCGAAGAATCTCCTGCGCAAGGCGTGGGCCCGCAATGCCGCGCCCGGCCTGCCCGATCCGGTCGCCGACGCCGAGCGGGCGCTCGCCGCCCTCTCCGGCGAGTTCGCCGGCTGGATGGACAACGAGTGCGAGCGCCTCGACGCGGCCCGCAAGGCCGTCAAGGCGAAGGGCTTCGACGCCGAGACCCGGCAGGCGCTCTATCACGCCGCGCACGACATCAAGGGCCAGGCCGCGACGCTCGGCTTTCCGCGCGCCGCCGCGGCGGCGGCGAGCCTGTGCCGGCTGATCGAGCGCACCATCGACAGTAAGCGCATCCCGCTCGCGCTGGTCGACCAGCATGTCGACGCCGTGCGGGCGATCGTGCGCGAGCACGGCACCGCGCGCGCCGAGGTCCTGGCCGACACGCTGTCGGCGAAGCTGCGCGAGATCGTCGACGAGCACCTTAAGAGCGAGAACGGCGGGCGCCTCCCCGACGACGACGAGGTGCTGAGCCCGCCGACCGTGCCGCGCAGCGACGGGCCTTGACCGTAGGGTGGGCATGGCGCGACGCGCCTTGCCCACGCGGTCTTCCTCCATCGGTCACCAGACAGCGGTCGTTTTCATCGACGTGAGACGGCGCGGGTAACGCGTTCCGCGTCGCCCGCCCTACGCCGCTACGCCGCGAGGCGAATCCGCATCAGGTCGGCGACCAGCTCCTGCTCGAGCTTCTCGCAGGCGATCAGCGCCTCTTCGCGCGCCGCCTCGGCGGCGAAGCGGCGCAACAGCGCGAGCAGCGGCTCGACCTCGCCGATGTCGGACTGGCCGCAGGCGGTGAGCACCCGCTCGACCATGCGGCGATGCAGGCGCGCGGCGCCGTCGAGATCGGGCCCCTCGCGCCACGCCTCGAGCGCGAAGCGGAACGCCGGGAAGGTCGAGCCCGGCAGCCCGGCGCGGGAGAAGATCGCCCGGAAGCCGACCCCGGTGCGGTCGTGGATCAGCAGGCGCACGCGGCGCAGCGGCAGGCCGGCGAGCTCGGCCAGCGCCTCCTCGAACAGCCCGAGATTGCCGGACAGGAGCGCGCGAAGAATGAGGCCGGCGGTGAGCTGGCCGCTCGCCCGCAGATGCCGCACCAGCGGCGCGGCGCCCTCCTCGCCGGCGCGGGCGGCGAGCGCGACGGTCGCCTTCTCGCAGGCCTCGCGAGCGACCGTACGGGCGTGGCTGCCGTCCATCCAGGAGCGGCCCGACACGAAGGCCGCGAGCGTCGCGGAGAGCCGGGCGATCAGCGCCTGGCGGCACTCGACCGGCAGGTCGGGCCGCCCCAACAGCGCCTCGCGCATCGCGCCGAGATCACCGAAGCGCTCGACCAGCCGGGCGAACGACAGGGCCGCGATCTCGGCCTGCGGATTCTCGATCAGCACCAGGCAAGCCTCGGGGCCGCCCACCTCGGCGATCGCGGCGGCGACGGCGCGCGGCAGCGGCGCGCGGCCGGCGATCGCGGTCTGCACGGTGTCGCCGCCCGTCGCGGCGAGGTCGACCAGCTCGGCGTCGATGAACAAGGGCGACGAGGCCAGCACGACGGCGGCGATGTCGGGGCGGTCGTGCGCCAGGAGGTGCACCACGGTCGACGGCGCCTCGCGGCTCGGCGCCAGCACGCCGGCGAGCGCGCCGCGCACCAGCGGCGAGACGTCCTCGGCCAGCATCACCAGCACGCCCTCGACGGCGTCGCGCTCGTCGTCCGGCAGATCGGAATAGAGATAGGCCCGCGCGAGCGCGCTGGTCGCCTCGGCCCGCTCGCCGGCGGGCGCGGTGCGGACCCACTGAAGAAACTGGCGGACGATCATGCTGCTGAACCCGACGCGACAGAGGGCGACACGGAGAACTCGTTCGGGACCGGCTGCCCCGCTCCGAGGCCGACGAGTCCCGCCATGCACCAGCCTACGGCCGCGCCCTTAACAAAGGGTTCACCATAAATCTTTGTGTTTGTTGCTGATTTGTTAACGCCAGCGGGCCGGCCCGGCAGCCGTCGCCCTATCCGCGCCGGCCGAACAGGCCGCCGGCGTTGGTGCCGGGGGCGGAGAACAGCTCCGAGGCGCGGCTCGGATCCGGGACCGCGAGGGATGCTGGCGCGGCCGTGCTCGCCGCCACCGGCATCGCCACGACGGGAGACGGGGCCACAGGAGACGCGACGACCGGCGTGGGTCCGACCGGCCTCGTGGCGACCGACGTGGACACGACGGCGGGCGACGCGACCGGAGGCATGGCCCTCGCGGTCGCCGAGACGGGGATGACCGTGATCAACGGGGCGCGCGCCGGCGCGACGGTCGGCGCCACCGTCGACGGCATGGAGGCTGCCGTGGCCGCATAGGTCGAGCGGGCCATGGCGGCCGATGCGGCGACCGGTGCGGATGTGGGTGCGGCTGGGGGTGTGGATGCCGTCGCGCCACGCGGCGTCGCCTGGGCGGCGACGCCCGAGAGGGCCGCCGCGACATGGGGGCGGGTCGACCACAAGTCGCTCACGATGTCGGAGACGGCGCCACGCTCCGGGCCGCTCTGGAACAGGCTGTGGAACAGCGGCCCGCTCGCCGCGGTGCGGGCCGTCTCCGACTGGTGATTCGTCGCCTCGGTCGTCGGAACGCGCCGGTCGCCGCCCTGCCCGGCCGGCGCGACGGCCACCACCGGGCCAGAGCGGCCGGTGGCGGTGCTGCTGGCCGTCATCCCGGCGGTGCCGGCGAGCGCCCGGTCGTAGCGACCCACCAGGTTGCCGTACACCTGGGCGAAGCTCCGCGCCGTGCCGTCGCGCTCGTAGAAGATCGACGGGTTGGCGGCGGCGGCGTTGGGGAAGACCTCGGCGGCGACGCCGCCGGGGTTGCGGCTCGCTTCGGTGATCAGACGGGCCGCCCCGCCGGGTCCGAGGAAATGCGCGATGTAGAGCTCGCCCTCGTTGGGCGCCCGGCCGATCAGCGCCTCGACCTTCGCCGCGTTACGCTGCGTGAAGGCGCCCGCCATGGCGGCGTTGGCGCCGGCGTCGCCGCGCAGGTTCATGACCGCCTGCTGCAGGCGCGGGTCCGTCACCTCGTAGCGGCCCGAGGCGGTCCTGGTGATGGCGTCGGCATACTGGCCGAAGCCGAGCGCGGTGCCGGCCTCCTTCAGCATCATCAGCCAGGTCTGGTCGATGAACTGGAACAGCCCGCGGGCCGACGACGTCGTCGACGCGGCGTTAGGGTTGAGGTCCGATTCGACCTTCGCAGTCGCCAGCAGATAGTCGAAGCTGGTGCCGGTCGACTGCGCGGCGCCCCGAATGGCGTCGTTGACGACCCATCCGGAGGTCGAGGAGCTGGTGCCGGAGACGGGCAAGGTTCAACCTGCGGCGCGGGCGCGAGACGGGAGCGAGGACGACACCGCCGAGGCTGCGCCGGTTATGGTAAACAAAGTATGAATCGCGCCCTGCCCGGCCACGGCAGGCCTCACGGCGGCAGCGCAGGCGCGGCCCGGGGACGAGCCAGAGGGGAACCAGAGGAATGTCCTGGACGACGGCGGTCCGGCACCCGCGCGGCGGGATGTATTTCGAGGATTTCGTCATCGGGGAGGTGGTCGAGCATCGCTATCGGCGGACCGTCACCCAGATGGACAACATGCTGTTCTCCAACATGACGCTGAACCCGCAGCCGCTGCACATCGACCGGCACTTCTGCGAGAACGAGACGCAGTGGGGCCGGCCGCTGATGAACTCGCTGTTCACGCTCGGCCTGATGATCGGCATGTCGGTGTCGGACCTCACGGTCGGCACCACCATCGCCAATCTCGGCATGACCGACGTGGTGTTCCCGCATCCGCTGTTCGAGGGCGACACGCTGCGGGCCCAGACCGAGGTGATCAACAAGCGCGAATCATCGTCGCGCCCGAACGCCGGTATCGTCGAGTTCCACCACCGCGGCTTCAACCAGAACGACAAGCTGGTCGCCGAATGCCGCCGCCAAGCCTTCATGCTCAAGCGCCCCGCCTGAGGAGACACCCCGCATGCGCTCCCTGCTGTTCGTGCCGGCCGACGCCGAGAAGAAGCTCGCCAAGGCCATGGAGTGCGGAGCCGACGCCGTCATCGTCGACCTCGAGGATTCGATCGCGGCCGACCGCAAGGACGCGGCCCGCACGGCGGCGGCCGAGTTCGTCGCCGCCGTGTCGGAGTGGCCGTCACGGCCCCGCATCCTGGTGCGGGTGAACGGGCTCGACACCGGCCTGACCGACCAGGATCTCGACGTCGTGATCCCGGCCCGGCCGGACGGCATCATGCTGCCCAAGGCCGAGGGCGGCCCGGCCGTGATGCATCTCGACGCCAAGCTGGCGGTGCGCGAGGCGGTCGCCGGCCTCTCCGACGGCCACGTCGCCGTCTATGCGATCGCCACCGAGACGGCGCATGCGCTGTTCGTCGCCGGCAGCTACCGGGGCGCCAGCCGTCGCCTCGCCGGCCTCACCTGGGGGGCCGAGGATCTCTCGGTCGATCTCGGCGCAGAGGCGAACCGCGACGACGACGGCCGTTTCCTCGACGCCTTCCGGCTCGCCCGCACGCTCTGCCTCGCCGCCGCCGCCTCGGCCAAGGTGCAGGCGATCGACACGGTGGCGGTCGACTTCCGCGACGAGGCGAAGCTGTGGCGCGAATGCGAGGAGGCGCGGCGCGACGGCTTCACCGGCAAGATGGCGATCCACCCGGACCAGATCGGCCCGATCAACGCCGTGTTCACGCCCGACCCCGCCCAGGTGGCGAAGGCGAAGGCGATCGTCGCCGCCTTCGCGGCGCAGCCCGGCGCCGGCGTCGTCGGCCTCGACGGCGTCATGTACGACCGCCCGCACCTCGTCCGCGCCCTGGCGCTGCTCGCCCGCGCGAAGGAGATCGACGAGACGGCGTGAGTCGAAAGGCCTGCGCTTCGGCCGCCTTCGCCGTCATGGCCGGGCTCGTCCCGGCCATCCACGATCTCGAGCGGTGTCCGCTGGAGACGCCCCCCACGCTCCGCTCATCCCCGCGAAGGCGGGGATCCAGGAGTCACACGTCGAGGCACACGTCGGGACGCCCCTGGGTCCCCGCCTTCGCGGGGACGAGCGGAAACCTCGTCCGGTTCGTCGTAACCGAAACCCGCTCGAGGTCTGCGCGGCTGTCAGGTCGTGGATGCCCGCGACGAGCGCGGGCATGACGAAGGTCACGGACCTGATTGGTCTCACCCCGGCAGCACGGCTTCCAGGATCTGCCCGCTCTCCGACTCGGTCATCAGCAGCGTGCGACCGTCCGGCCGCAGCACCGCATTGGTGAGGGTGCGGCCGGCGCAGCTGCGGATGCGGAAGAGCGGCTCACCGAGCCGCGACAGCACCCAGGCGCTGCCGTGCCCCGGATCGCAAACGATCAGCCGCCCGTGCGGATCGACCACCAGCCCGTCCGGCCCGGACAGCCCGCCCGGGAGCTGGGCGAACAGCTGCGTCTTCGCCGACAGAGCCGCCGGCGCGAGCGGCACGCGCCAGATCTGGGCGGCGCGGGTGAGCGCCAGGAAGGCGTGGGTCCCCTCCGGGTTCACGGCGACGCCGTTGGGCGAGGCCGCGTTCCCGATCAGCCGGTCGAGCCGGCCGTCCGGCCACAGCCGGTAGAGCCGCCCGGTCGGATCGTGCAGCCCCGTCTGGCCCTGGTCGGTGAACAGCACCGCGCCGGCGGCGAGCAGCGCGAGATCGTTCAGCCCCTTGAAGCTCTCGCTGTTCACCGTGGTGCAGACCGGGTGGATCGTCCCGCTTTCCGGATCGATGCGCAGCAGGCCGCGGCGATAGTCGGCGACCAGCAGGCTCCCGTCGGGCCGGAGCTTCATGCCGTTCGGCCAGCCGTCATACTCGTGCACCAGGCTCCAACGGCCGCTGGCGTCGACCGCGAAGATGCGGCCGTAGGGGATGTCGGTGACGTAGAGGGTGCCGTCAGGCGCCAGGCACGGCCCTTCGAGAAAGCTGTCGATCGCGGCGCCGGGCTTGTTGGCGGCGCCCCATTCGTTCGGCCGAGCCGCGCGGAACACGTCGGGCAGCCGCGCGAAGACGCGGCTCTCGACATCGGTGGGCGGGGCGAACCAGCTCATGGCGACAGCCTATTGCAGCTTGATGTCGGCCGCCTTGGCGATGGCGCTCCAGCGGGCGATCTCCGACTCGATCAGCGCCTGCGCCTGCGCCGGCGTGTTGCCGACGGCGTCCATGCCGAGCTCGGCGAGCCGCTTCTTGGTCTCGGGCTGCGCCAGGCCGGTGCGGATGTCGCGGTTGAGCCGCTCGACCACGGCAGGCGGCGTCGCGGCCGGCACGGCGAAGCCGACCCAGAACGTCATCACCATGCCGGGCAGCCCCGCCTCGCGGGCCGAGGGCACGTCGGGCAGCACCGGCGAGCGCGTCTCGCCAGCGATCATCAGGGCGCGGAGCTGGCCGGACTGGATCAGCGGCAGCGCGGTCGGCAGCGACGTCACCAGCACCTGCACCTGGCCGGCGACCAGATCCTGCAGCACCGCGCCGGCGCCGCGATACGGCACGTGCACGAGGTCGACGCCGGCGAGGCTCTTGAACAGCTCGCCGCCCATATGGGTGTTGGTGCCGTTGCCGCCCGAGCCGAAGAAGTACTTCCCGGGGTTCGCCTTCAGGAGCGTGATCAGCTCGGCGACCGTGTTGGCCGGCAGCTTCGGGTTGACCACCATCACGTGCGGGTTCTCGACCGCGGTCGTCACCTGCACGAAGCTGGTCTTGGCATCGAAGGGCAGCGTCGGGATCAGCCCGGCCGCGATCGTGTAGGACATCTCCAGCGTCAGCAGCGTGTGGCCGTCCGGCACCGAGCGGGCGACCGCGCTCCAGCCGACCACACCGGCGCCGCCGGTGCGGTTCTCCACCACGGTCGGCACGCCGAGCGGCTGGCCGGCCGCTTGGGCGACGATGCGGGCGACCGTGTCGGTCGAGCCGCCCGGTGCGAACGGCACCACGAAGGTCACCGGACGCGACGACGGAAACGTCTGGGCCGGCGCGGAGCCGGGTGACGACGTGACGGCGATCACGCCGGCCGCGAGAGCGAGCGCGCGGACGATCGACAGCATGGCTTTCCCCTGGGCAGTCCTGGACGGAATCTTCGACGAAGGACGCGACGAGCAAAAGACGCGTCGCACCGAAGAGGCGGCACTCCGAAGCCGCGGCGCGACGAAGGCGACGGGCCGGCGCCCGCGCGGGGGTTCCTCCAGTATGACCATCGCCGCGAGCCTTGCCAATCGTCGAGGCCCGGCCG
>NZ_JBEOMB010000060.1:0-65778 GCF_046000175.1 Rhodoplanes sp. SY1 | reverse complement strand
GCCCGCCCCGCCGCCGGCGGCGCCCGCCCGGCACCCGCGCCGCGCTGAGGCACGCCGCGCCCGCGTAGCCACGAACGAAACGAAGAATGCCCGCCGCGAGGCGGGCATTCTTTGATTCGGCGCTCGTTGGTGTGCTCGGGGATCCGATGTCCGCTCGTCCCCGCGAAGGCGGGGGCCCAGGAGCGGCATGACGTGCGGCTCTGAATCCCCGCTTTCGCGGGGATGAGCGGAGGATGGGGCACGGCCTCATTCCGCCGCCGGAACCTCGTCCTTGCGCGGGGCGGCCGCAGCGGGCGGCGGCGCCTCCGGCTCGTTCGGCTCCTCCTTCTCGATCACCCGCGGCGGGCCCATCAGGGCCGGCTGGAACAGCACCGCGAAGCACATCGTGGTGACGAGCGACAGCGCCAGGAGCTCGCCCATGCTCGACGTGCCGGGATGACTCGACATCCACAAGCTGCCGAACGCCGTCGCGGTGGTGAGCGCGCTCCACACCACGGCGCGGGTGAGGCTCGACTGCAGAAGCCCGGTCTGCCCGGCCCGCCAAGCCATGATGTAGTAGATCTTGAACGCGACGCCGACGCCGAGCAGCAGCGGCAGGGCGATGATGTTGGCGAAGTTCATTGGCATGCCGATCAGCACGCAGAACTCCAGCGTCAGCACGCCGGCGAGCAGCAGCGGCACCAGCGTGAGCAGCACGTCGCCGAAGCGCCGCAGCACGATCCACAGGAGGATCATGATGGAGACGAGGGCGTAGAGGCCGGCATGGACGAAGGCCGACACCACCGTCTCGCCCGACTTCAGGATCGAGATCGGCGCTCCCGTCGCGTCGGGATAGACGGCGAGGATGGACTGGGCGAAGCCGCGCAGCACCTCGGTGTCGTTCGGGTCGCCTTTCGGGGTCGCCTCGACGCGCACGCGGCCGTCGGCGGTGCGCCAGCCGGACACGAGATCGGGCGGCAGCGTCTCCAGCGTGATCGGCTGCGCCTGCAGGAGGTCGCGCCACTGGTCGAACACCGCCTTCAGCGGCACGATGAAGGCGGCCTCGACGGTCTCCCGCGTCGCCGGCGAGGCTGCGGCGAGGCGGCCGAGGGCTGCAGCGAGCCGCGCCGAGGCGACGGCGCCGGGGCCTGGCCGGTCGACCTGGATCTGGGTCAGCAGATCCTGGCCGCGCTTCAGGGCCGCGACCTTGTCCTCGTCGGTCGGGGTCGGCATCATCCGCGGGCTCAGCGCCGGGACCAGCACCTTCTTCAGGGACTCGAGAATCGCGAGCTTCTGCTCCTGGTCGGACGGCACGAAGCTGGTCAGCGTCATCACCCGGCCGACCTCCGGCAGCGTCCGCAGCTTCTGCACGGCCGCCTCCGCGGCGGTCGCGTTCGGCACCAGCACGTCGATCGCATTGGCGCCGACATTCGGATCGGCCCGCAGGTCGAGCAGCGTCGCCACCGACTCGACGTTCTTGTTGCGCAGGTTGACCGGATTGAAGTCGAAGGTGAGGAAGTAGAGGAGCGGCGAGCCGAGCAGCGCGACGCCCACGGTCCCGCCGATCACGGCGAAACGGTACCGCTCGAGGAAGCGGTCGACCGGCGCGAGCTGGCGATAGCCGATCTCCTCCGGCTCGCCGGCCGGCTTCATCACCTTCAGGAGCGCCGGCAGCAGCGTCACGCTGGTGACGAGTGCGATCAGCATGCCGACGCCGGCGATCTTGCCGAGCTCCGAGATGCCCGAATAATCGGTCGGCGTGAACGACAGGAACGCCGCCGCGACGGCACCGGCGGCGAGCGTCAGCGGCGCGCCGATCCGCCGCGCCGTGGCGACGAGGGCCGTCTCCAGATTGTCGATCTCGTGCCGCTCGGTGCGGTAGCGCACCGCGAACTGGATGCCGAAGTCGACGCCGAGCCCGATGAACAGCACCGCGAAGGCGACCGAGATCGGGTTGAGCGCATCGACCATCATCAGGCCGAGCGCCGCCGTGATGGCGAGGCCGACGAACATGTTGGCGTAGACGGCGAAGATCAGCTTGCCGGAGCGCAGCGCCATCCACAGGATGCCGAGCACCACCACCACGGTCAGGATGGCGTCGCGCACGGCGCCGGTCTGCATGGTGGAGAATTCCTCGTCGGCCATCGCGATCGGGCCGGTGAGGCGCACCCGCGCCTGGTACTGGCCCGCGAGGTCGAGGTCGCGGGCCGCGTCGCGGATCGCCGCCGACGCGGCGGCGCCCGGCTCCAGCGCCGAGTAGTCCAGCACCGGCCGCACCTGGATGAACTGCCGCAGGTCCTCCGGGGCGGGCGTCTTACCGGTCATCAGCGCCTGCCAGGAGAAGCTCGTCGGCTTGCCGCCCAGCGCCGTCTCGATGGTCGTCGCGGCGCGGTCGAAGGCGGGCGCGGCGGCGTCGAGCTGCACCATGTTGCCGCGCACGCCCGAGAGCACCAGCGACAGGCCCTGGACGAGGCCGCGCAGGCTCGGGTCGCCGCCCAGCGTGCGGACCAACGGTCCGGCCTGGGACAGGCCCTGGGCGGTCGTCTCGAGCTCCTGGACCGACTGGAACAGGAGCCCGTTGCGGGCGAAGAACGGACCGCCACCCGGATCCTCGACGGCGCGGAACGACGTCGTGTTCTGCTTCAGCTTGGCCGCGAGCGTCGCGGTGGCGCGCGAGGCGAGCTCCGGGGTCGGCGCGTCGACCACCACCAGGATGGTGTCGAAGCGGCCCGGGAACGACTTCTCGAACGCGATCTCGCGCTGGCGCCAGTCGAGCGCCGGCGAGATCAGCTTGTTGACGTCGGTGTCGATGGCGAAGTTGCGGGCCGCGTAGACACCGGCGACGACCGCCAGCACCAGATAGAGGCCGACGACGACCCGGGGGTGCCGAATGCAGAACCGGACGGTGCGGACGATCGACTTGACGAGCATGGGTTCCGTCGTGGGGGGTCAGAGGACGTCGCTTGGCTGGGGCGCTTGCCGGCCGGGACAGGGCGCTCGTCCCCGCGTCCGCCATCGCCACCTTCGCCGCACCGACGACGATAAACCGCGACCCCACCGGGGCCGCGCGAGCATGTGCTTCATAATAGGGCCGGAATTGAGGTGGCAACCCCGTGTGCGGCAGGCCGGATCCCCGCCGGACGGTGGAGTCGCGGAAGGCCGAGCCCTCCGGTCCACCAACGCGGGACCGCATCCGAGGGTTCAACACACGGATTATCAACGTGTTGCAGGCTAATGCGGAGGCGCGATAGGGGCCGTCGGAACTGCCGCGGGGGACGCCCGGGCGTGTCTCCGGCCTGAAACAACTGCGCGTTAACACGCGTTGGACGGCCTGGAATAGCGCCGAGGTGTCGATGAACGGGCGTTCATACGGCCAAACCAGCCGCCGGCCGGTGCTTGAACCGGCGGCGCCTTCCGATTAACACCAGAAGTTCTGCCGCCCGCCGAAGACGATATCGGAGCGATATCGACGACGGCACGGCGTGTCCGCAGGCGAGTTCGGGAAGCAGGAACAATGGCAATACCGTTCTTCAAGGAAATGCGTATTGGCGCGTATGTGCTCAAGCAGAAGCTGCTCGGGCGGAAGCGCTACCCGCTCGTGCTGATGCTGGAACCCCTGTTCCGCTGCAATCTCGCCTGCGCCGGCTGCGGCAAGATCGACTATCCGGACACCATCCTCAACCAGCGCATGTCGGTCGAGGAATGCCTCGCCGCCGTCGACGAGTGCGGCGCACCGATGGTCGCCATCCCGGGCGGCGAGCCGCTGATCCACAAGGAGATCGGCGAGATCGTCAAGGGCATCGTGGCGCGCAAGAAGTTCGTCTCGCTGTGCACCAACGCGCTGCTGCTCGAGAAGAAGCTGCACCTGTTCGAGCCGTCGCCCTATCTGTTCTTCTCGGTCCATCTCGACGGCCTGAAGGATCATCACGACCGCTCGGTGTGCCAGCCCGGCACGTTCGACAAGGCGGTGGCGGCGATCAAGGCCGCGAAGGCCAAGGGCTTCGCCGTCAACGTCAACGCGACGATCTTCGAAGGCATGCCGGCCGAGGACATCGCCAAGTATCTCGACTTCACGGCCGAGCTCGGCGTCGGCGTCTCGATCTCGCCCGGCTACGCCTACGAGCGCGCCCCCGACCAGCAGCACTTCCTCGCCCGCAAGCGCACCAAGGAGCTGTTCCGCAAGGTCTTCGCGCTCGGCAAGGGCAAGAAGTGGCAGTTCATGCATTCCGGCCTGTTCCTCGACTTCCTGGCCGGCAATCAGCAGTTCCAGTGCTCGCCCTGGGGCATGGCGACCCGCAACATCTTCGGCTGGCAGAAGCCCTGCTACCTGATCGGCGAGGGCTACGCCAAGACCTTCAAGGAGCTGATGGAGGAGACCGACTGGGACTCCTACGGCACCGGCCGCTACGAGAAGTGCGCCGACTGCATGGCCCATTGCGGCTACGAGCCGACCGCCGCCGACGCCACGATGCGCCAGCCGCTCGCGGCGCTGAAGGTCGCGCTGTTCGGCGTCAAGACCGAGGGCGAGATGGCCCCCGAGATCCCGCTCGAGAACCAGCGCCCGGCCGAGTACGTCTTCTCGCGTCACGTCGAGAAGAAGATCGCCGAGATCCACGCCGGCGAGAAGCCGAAGCCGCACCTCACCGCGGCGGAGTGAGGCGGGAGGCTTTCGCGAAGTCGTCCTCCTCATGGTGAGGAGCGGCCGCAGGCCGCGTCTCGAACCATGAGGCCGCCACGTCCTTCGAGACGCCGCCTTCGGCGGCTCCTCAGGACGAGGGCTGAGAGATGGCCCACCGAGCCCGTGTCGGCGGGACATCCGATTCCCGGACAAACCGGTCCGGCCGGCGTGTCCGCGCGTTGCAGGCGTTACCCATTCCATGTCGACCGAAGGCTTCTGGCAGCACCTTTATCCCGGCCCGGCGGGCGATTCCGCGGGCCTGCCGGGTCCGCCCTATGCGGACCGCTTTCCGGTGCCGGTCGGCGGCGGGCTCGTGCTCGACCTGCCGCTGCGCACGCTCCCCGAAGGCGACCGCGCCGTCGCCTCGATCATCATCAACCAGGCCTCCTTCGTCGTCGTCGACCGCTTCGCCGACGCGCTCGCGGGGCTCGGCCGCGAGCTCGCGCCGGATGTCGTCGTCGGCCTGCCGACGCTCGGCCTGACGCTGGCACCGAAGGTCGCGGAGCGTCTCGGCCACGTGAATTACGTTCCCATGGGGTACTCGCGAAAGTTCTGGTACGACGAGGCGCTCTCCGAGCCGGTCTCGTCGGTGACCACGCCCACCCAGCCGAAGCGCCTCTACCTCGATCCCAACCTGATCCCGCGGCTCGCCGGCAAGCGGGTCGTGATCGTCGACGACGTGGTGTCGCGCGGCACCACCGTGACGGCGGCGCGCCGCGTGCTCGACCGCGCCGGCGCCGCGACGGTCGGGGCGCTCGCCATCATGGGCCAGACCGAGCGCTGGAAGTCCGTGCTCGACGGCCTGCCGGTGCGCACCGTGTTCACCACCCCGCTGTTCGAGCGCCGCACCGACGGCTGGTGGCCGGTCGCGGCGGGGCCGGGCTGACCCCGGTTCCACGCTCCTCCGGTCTCGCGCGACGCAACGCCGCATGCCCGCCGCGGCGGGCGCCGGCGTCCCCCGCAAGCCCAGTGATCGCAAGTGGTTCCCGCCGCTCGACGGGACTGGCGGCACGGCGCGGTACGGCGGTGCGACAATGTTGCGGCCACCCGGGAGATTGCGATCGGGATTGTCGAGATGTAGCTCTGGATCGAGGGGATTCGTGTCCGTGATGTATACTGTCAGAACGACGCTACTATAGCTCGATCGACGAGCGTATACGATCGTCGTCAGGTGATAGAATACGAAACGGTATGATAATAATAAACGATTGTTCTGATTTCTTGCAGTGCAGCATAAGCAAAGTTCTGCCGTATTCATCGGGTGACACTGAAAGCTGAACGGCTGTTAAGAAAGCCGTAACGCTGCCCGGGGGACACTGGGGCAGCAGAACGAGCGGGCCGACCACCGGTCGAAGCCCAGCCGCGCGGGGAGTTTCAGACGGCCGGAGTGCGGCGCCGTGGCGGACCTCGTCCGCTAGGCGCCGAATCGGTGCGTGGCGAGCGGACGGCCCTGGCCGTCCGGTGGCGGAGCCGTGTCCGGGCCGCCGCGACGACGTCGACGTGACGCTTGGACGTGATGCTGGACTGTGGAGGTGACGACATGACGGTTCTCGATTTCCTGAACCGCCGGACCGGGACTGCTCTGGTGCTGCTGGCCGGGCTCGGACTGGCGGCCTGTACCGAGGCCCAGACCACGGTCGCCACCCAGGAGAAGGGTGCGACACCGCCGCCGGAGGTGTCGGTGGTGACGCTGCAGCCAGCGCCGCGTCCGTATGTTCGCGAGCTGCCCGGCCGCATCGCGCCGGTGCGCATCGCCGAGGTGCGGGCCCGCGTGTCCGGCATCGTGGTCGAGCGGCCGTTCCGGCAGGGCGCCGACGTGAAGGCCGGTGACGTTCTCTATCGGCTCGACTCGCAGCCCTACGAGGTCGAGCGCGACGCCGCCCGGGCGGCCCTCGCCAAGGCGGAGGCGGTGCTGGAGCAATCCGAGAAGCAGGCCAAGCGCATCGAGGAGCTGCTCGTCGGTCGTGCCGCCTCGCAGGTCCAGCACGAGACCGCGGTCGCGACCTTCCGCCAGGCGCAGGCCGACGTCGCCGCCAAGAAGGCCGCGGTCGCCCGCGCCGAGCTCAATCTCGGCTATGCCAGCATCCGCTCGCCGATCGACGGTCGCGTCGGTCGCGCCCTCGTCACCGAGGGCGCGCTGGTCGGGCAGGGCGAGGCGACCCATCTCGCCACCGTCCAGCAGCTCGACCGCGTCTATGCGGACTTCACGCAGTCGGTCGAGGAGGTGCAGCAGCTCCGCCGCGACTTCGAGTCCGGGGCGCTGGAGCAGGTCGCTCCCGACACCGCCAAGGTGCGCCTCGTGCGCGCCGACGGCACGCTCTATCCGCACGCCGGCAAGCTCCTGTTCTCCGACGCCAGCGTCGATCCCTCGACCGGCCAGGTGACGCTGCGCGGCGAGTTCCCCAACCCGAAGGGCGAGCTGCTGCCCGGCATGTATGTGCGGGTGCAGATCGAGCAGGGCATCGACGGCGACTCGCTCGCCGTGCCGCAGCAGGCCGTGCAGCGCGACGACACCGGCGAGAGCCGCCTATTCCTGGTGCGCGACGACAACCGCGCGCATCCGACGCCCGTGCGGGTCGGCCGTGTCGTCGACGATCAGTGGCTGCTGCTCGACGGCGCCCACCCGGGCGACAAGGTGATCGTCGAGGGCTTCCAGAAGTTCGTGCCCGGCGATGTCGTCGAGCCGGTGCCCTATCGGCCCGGCCATCAGCGCCGCGCCGACGCCGAGGCGGCGGCCGGCGGCGGCCGCGCCGGCGAGCCCACCGGCGAGACCACCGGCTCCGTCGTGCGCTGACGCCGGGGCCGAGGATGCCGTCCTTCTTCATCGATCGGCCGATCTTCGCGGTCGTGGTAGCGCTGTTCGTCAGCCTGTTCGGGCTCCTGGCGCTGCCCTTCCTGCCGATCGCGCAGTATCCGATCATCGCGCCGCCCTCGATCTCGATCTCGACCAGCTATCCGGGCGCCTCGCCGGAGAACCTGTACAACAGCGTCACCCGGCTGATCGAGGAGGAGCTCAACGGCGCGAGCGGCATCCTCAACTTCGAATCGACCTCCGACTCGCTCGGCGCGGTCGAGATCATCGCCAACTTCGTTCCCGGCACCGACTCGAACCTCGCCTCGGTCGAGGTGCAGAACCGCATCAAGCGGGTCGAGGCGCGCCTGCCGCGCGCCGTCATCCAGCAGGGCATCCTGATCGAGGAAGCCTCCAGCGCGGTGCTGCAGATCATCACGCTCTCGTCGACCGACGGCAGCCTCGACGAGGTCGGGCTCGGCGACTTCATGATCCGCAACGTGCTGGGCGAGATCCGGCGCATCCCCGGCGTCGGCCGGGCGACGTTGTTCTCGACCGAGCGGTCGCTGCGCGTCTGGCTCGATCCGGCCCGCCTCGTCGGCTACAACCTCACCGCCGACGACGTGACGAAGGCGATCGAGGCGCAGAACGCCCAGGTCGCCTCCGGCAGCATCGGGGCGGAGCCGAGCCGGCCCGGCCATCCGGTCTCGGCCATGGTGCTGGTCAAGGGTCAGCTGTCCTCGCCCGAGGAGTTCGGCGCGATCGTGCTGCGCGCCAACGCTGACGGCTCGACGGTGCGGCTGCGCGACGTCGCCCGCATCGCGGTGGGCGGCATGGGCTATCAGTTCACCACCCGCCAGGACGGCAAGCCGGTCGCCGGCCTCTCGGTGATGCTCGCGCCGACCGGCAACGCGCTCGCCACCGCCCGGGCCGTGCATGCCAAGATGGCGGAGCTGGCGACCTACTTCCCGCAGACCATCAAGTACGAGATCCCCTACGACATCACGCCCGTCGTGCAGGCGTCGATCACCAAGGTGCTGATGACGCTGGGCGAGGCCGTGATCCTGGTGTTCCTGGTGATGTTCCTGTTCCTGCAGAACATCCGCTACACCATCATTCCGACGCTCGTGGTGCCGGTGGCGCTGCTCGGCACCTGCGCGGTGCTGCTGCTCGGCGGCTTCTCGATCAACATGCTGACCTTGTTCGCCATGGTGCTGGCGATCGGCATCCTGGTCGACGACGCCATCGTCGTGGTGGAGAACGTCGAGCGCATCATGGCCGAGGAGGGGCTCGGGCCGCGCGAGGCGACCCGCAAGGCGATGAGCCAGATCTCCGGCGCCATCGTCGGCATCACGCTGGTGCTGATGGCCGTGTTCGTTCCGATGGCGTTCTTCCCGGGCTCGGTCGGCATCGTCTATCGCCAGTTCTCCGTCACCATGGTGGCGGCGATCGGCTTCTCGGCCCTGATGGCGCTGTCGCTGACACCCGCCTTGTGCGCGACGCTGCTCAAGCCGGTGGCCCATCACGGTCCCGGCCGCGGTCCGTTCGGTCTGTTCAACCTGTTCCTCGACCGCATCAAGGATCGCTACGGCCGCTTCGTCGGCTGGTCGCTCGCCCGCACCGGCCGGATGCTGGTCGTGTTCGCCGTGATCGTCGTCGCGATGGGCTGGATGTTCGCGCGCCTTCCGGCCGGCTTCCTGCCGATCGACGACCAGGGCTTCATCACGGTCGACGTGCAGTCGCCGCCCGACGCCTCGTTCAACCGCACGCTGGCGGTGGTCGAGGAGGTCGAGAAGTTCCTGGTGGAGCGCAAGGGCGTCGACGGCGTCACCTTCCTCACCGGCTTCAGCTTCCTCGGCCAGGGCGCCAACACGGCGCAGGCCTTCGTGACGCTCGAGAACTGGTCGAAGCGCGGCCCCGACGACTCGGCGGCCGCGATCGTCGCCGACGTCAACAAGAGCCTCGCCGGCGTCAAGGACGCGCGGGTCTCGGCGCTCGAGCCGCCGCCCATCGACAACCTCGGCAACTCGTCCGGCTTCAGCTTCCGTCTGCAGGACCGCGGCCAGAAGGGCTATGCCGAGCTGATGAAGGCGAAGGACCAGCTCCTCGCGGCGGCGCGCCGGAGCCCCGTGCTGCAGGACGTGTTCGTCGAAGGGCTGCCGCCGGCCCCGCAGGTCGAGCTGATCATCGATCGCGAGAAGGCGGCGGCGCTCGGCGTCGCCTTCCAGGAGATCAACGCGACGATCTCGACCAATCTCGGCTCCGCCTACATCAACGACTTCCCCAACCGCGGCCGCATGCAGCGCGTTATCGTGCAGGCCGACGACCGCGCCCGCATGCAGGCCGAGGACATCCTCGGCTTCAACGTGCGCAACGCCAAGGGCACGCTCGTCCCGTTCTCGTCCTTCGCCACGGTGTCGTGGTCGGTGGGGCCGAGCCAGGTGGTCGGCTTCAACTACTATCCCTCGGTGCGGATCAGCGGCGCGGCCCGGCCCGGCTTCACGTCGGGCGACGCCATCGCCGAGATGGAGCGGATCGCGGCGACGCTGCCGCGCGGCTTCGGCTTCGAGTGGACCGGCCAGTCGCTGCAGGAGAAGGCGGCCGGCTCGCAGGCGCCGCTCCTCCTGGCGCTCTCGGCGCTCGTCGTGTTCCTGGTGCTGGCCGCCTTCTACGAGAGCTGGACCGTTCCGATCGCGGTGCTGCTCGTGGTGCCGCTCGGCATCCTCGGCGCCGTCGCGGCCGTGACGCTGCGCGGCATGCCGAACGACGTCTACTTCACCATCGGGCTGATCACGATCATCGGGCTCGCCGCCAAGGACGCGATCCTGATCATCGGCTTCGCCCGCGACCTCAATCTCGCCGGCATGCCGCTGGTGCCGGCCACGATCGAGGCGGCGCGCCTGCGCTTCCGGCCGATCCTGATGACCGGCTTCGCCTTCGCGTCGGGCGTCGCCCCGATGGTGATCGCCTCCGGCGCCAGCGCCAAGAGCCAGCAGGCGCTCGGCACCGGCGTGCTCGGCGGCATGATCGCCGTCGTGGTGCTGGCCCTGATCATGGTGCCGGTGCTGTTCGTCACGGTGCAGCGCCTGCTCGGCAGCGAGGGCGCGCGCGGCCGCGGCCTTCTCCTCCAGGCGCGGCGTCGCCTGATGCGGCACCGGAGGCGCAAGCTACGCAAGCACGGCGTGGAGGCCGCGCCCCAGGAGGCGTGAGTCGGGCGAGGTTCGCTCGATCAGTTCTCCGTCATTCCGGGGCGCAGCGAAGCTGCGAACCCGGAATCCAGCGGCAAACTCCGACAATGGGGCTGGATTCCGGGTTCGGCGCTACGCGCCGCCCCGGAATGACCTTCGAAGTGATCAGCCGAAAGAGGATCAGATCGTCGGCAGTGTGGTCCGACGCCAGCGGCGGCCGGCCTCGCGGCGGTGCGCGCAGGCGCGGGCGATGCGCCGCGTCACGGCCGCGAGACGCTCGGTCGCGACGTCGACCCGCACCGCGGCGAGGCGATAGCCCCCGCCGAAGCGGTCGAGCAGATCGCGCGGCGTCACTACGGGCGATGGACCTGTGGCAGGGATCTCGCAGCGTCCGATCAGCGTGCCGGTCTCGCCGTCCCAGGCGGCGACCATCATGGTCGGGTGCGCGGCAGAGCCGGCGCGGGTCACCGAATAACTGAACCCGGGATCATCCGGATTCCGCAGCAATGTCTCAAATGCGCGGCTCACGACACTGATCCTCGTGCTCGACCGACCGGATCAGCATGCGCGGACTATTCTCACGCGCCGGGTAAGAAAGGCCCGCCGGGCGCGGCGTTTTCGCCGGCGTGGTCGAGAGCCGGTCGCCGGGATCGTGACAATTTTATCGAAACGCGTTGCGGGCGCTTCTGCCCTGAACCACACGCATGGATTGGTCTCGGCGAGGCCGTATCGAGGTGCGGCGTCTCCCAGTAAGATGCCGGGTCCGTGGTCGAGGTTATGCCGTGCGTATCGACTTCCTGGGGCTCGAAGCCTTTCTCAGCATCGCCGAGCGCGGCAGCTTCCATCGCGCCGCCGCCAACCTGAACCTGTCGCAGACGGCGCTGAGCCATCGGATGCGCAAGCTCGAGGACGATCTCGGCGTCAAGCTCCTGGTGCGCACGACCCGGCACGTCGCGCTGACCCCGGCCGGCCTCGATCTGTTGCCGAAGGCGCGCCGCATCCTCGACGAGGCGGTGCGCTCCTTCGAGGATCTGCGTCGCCAGGGCCGCGCCCAGCAGGAGCGGCTGGCGATCGGCTGCCTGCCCACCATCTCGATCCGCTACATCCCGCGCGTGCTCGCCGAGTTCACCAAGATGTATCCGAACCTCGACGTGCAGGTGTTCGACAACTCGGCCGGCGAGATCGCCGATCACGTCCAGTCCGGCCGCGCCGAGTTCGGCATCACCATCGTGTCGGTGAACCGCTGGGATCTCGAGGTGACCGAGCTCCTCAAGGAGCCGTTCGTGCTGGTGTGCCCGGCCGAGCACCGTTTCGCCGCCGAGAAGGCGATCACCTGGGCGGATCTCGAAGGCCAGCCGCTGGTGCGGGTCAGCCCGCAGACCGGCAATCGCGTGCTGATCGACGACGCGCTCGGGCCGCGCCGCGAGACGCTGGCCTGGCGTTACGAAGTGCAGCATCTCTCCACCGCGGTCAGCCTGGTCGCCTCCGGGATCGGGCTCGCCGTGGTGCCGCGCCTCGCCGTCGAGGCGAGCGGCCGCACCGGCATCGCCACGGTCGCGCTGCGCAATCCGAGCGTGACGCGCTCGCTCGGCGTGGTGATCAAGCGCGGCCTGCCGCTGTCGCCGGCCGCCGAGGATCTGCTGAAGCTGATCAGCCGGACATTGCGCAGCCGGGAGTGACGGCACAGCCTCTCGGTGGTCGTCGTCCGCGCAGGCGAGGGCTTTGCAGAATTGGTCATTCCGGGGCGCGCCGAAGGCGCGAACCCGGAATCCAACGGCGGATTGCGCATTCTGGGCTGGATTCCGGGTCCGGCGCCCCGCGCCGGCCCGGAATGACCGAACGCTTCGACAGGCCGCCTCAGCTCAGCGCCTGCTCGACCGCCGCGGCCAGCGCCGAGAGGCCCGCCCCGACGTCGGTCTTGATGTGGATGCGCAGCGCACGGCGGCCCCGCTCGGCGAGCACGCCGAAGTCGCCGCGCGCCTGCGCCGCCTTGACGATGCCGAAGCTCGCGGTCTGTCCGGGGATCGCGAGATCCGGATGGTCGTCGGCGGTGATCTGCAGGACGACGCCGGTGTCCGGGCCGCCCTTGTAGGCCTGGCCGGTGGAGTGCAGGAAGCGCGGCCCGAAGCCGACGCAGGTCGCCACCGTCTTGTGCGCCCGCACCGCGAGCCGCATCGCCTGCAGGGTTCCGACATGCGCCGGGTTGCGGGCCACGTAGGCGAGCAGCGCGACGTAGTCGCCCGGCTTCACCCGGGCGAGATGCGCCTTCAGCCAGCTCGCCGGATCGGCCCCGGCGCCGGCGGCACGCAACGCCTCGGCGTTCTTCGGGTCGGTGAAGACGTCGAACGAGCCGCTCGACGCCACCGGGGTCTCGGGCGGCAGCTTGCCGGTCGCCTCGAACGCCGCGGTCAGCTCGCGGGTCTTGATCTTCGAGGCTTCCACGTCCGGCTGGTCGAACGGGTTGATGCCCAGCACGGCGCCGGCCACCGCGGTCGCGATCTCGAACCGGAAGAATTCCTGGGCGATGGCGGCGCGGTCGCGCAGCGTGATGCGAACCACCGGGTGGCCGGCCTGCTCCAGCGCCTTGATCTCGGCGTCGTGCGGCGACGCCGCATCGGAGGCGAGCCGCAGGTCGACGAACACCCGGTCCTTGCCGTAGCAGACGACCGAGCCGAGCGGCTCGCCGTCGACCGGGATGATCGCCTTGCCGTTCTTGCCGGTCGACTCGGCGACGAGCTGCTCGGTCCAGGCGCCGAAGTCGGCCAGCGCCGGCGAGGCCAGCATCGTCATCTTGTCACGTCCCGCCTGGGCGGCGAGCCCGAGCACGACGCCGAGCTGAACGCCGGGATTGGCGGCGGGCGGAACGTCCGGGCCACAGGCGTGCACCATCACGTCGGCCGAGTCGAGGAAGGCGGCGACGTCGATGCCGGCGGCGGCCGCCGGCACCAGGCCGAACGGCGACAGCACCGAGTAGCGGCCGCCGATCGTCGGCTCGCCGTGGAAGATCTTTCGGAAGCCGTCGCGCTTCGCCACCTTCTCCAGCGACGAGCCCGGATCCGTGACGGCGACGATATGGCTGCCCGCCTTGTCGCCGACCGTCTTCTTCAGGCGATCGAAGAAGTAGGCGAGCATCACGTTGGGCTCGGTGGTCGAGCCCGACTTGCTCGATACGATGACGAGCGTGGTGGCGAGCTTCACGGCCGCCTCGGTGGCGCGCACCTGCGCCGGGTCGGTCGAGTCGAGGATGCGCAGCTTCGGGAAGCCGGCCTGCGGCCCGAACACTTCGGCCAGCACCTCCGGGCCGAGGCTCGAACCGCCCATGCCGAGGAGGAGCACGTCGGTGAAGCCGGCGGCCTTCACGTCGGCCGCGAAGGCCTGGTAGTCGGCGAGCTTCGCCCGGCCCTCGATCGTGCCGGTCAGCCAGCCGAGCCACTTCGCCTCGTCGGCGCCGGTCCACACGCTCGCGTCCTTGGCCCACAGGCGGCGGATCAGGCCTTCGGCGCGCCAGCGCTCGGTCTCCTTCGCCACCGCCGCGGCGAGATCGCGCGGCACCGTGATGGTCTGCGCGTTGATGCGATCGCCGAGCACCTGGGCGCGCTTCTGGGCGACGGCGCCCAAAAGCTTGTCGGCCGCGTCGGCGAACAGCTGCACGCCCTCGGTGACGAGCTGGTCCGTGATCGCGTCGAGCGCGATGCCGAGACGGTCGAGCGCGGCGAGCGCCTGCTCCGCCTCGTCGACGCCGCGCTGCAGGGTCGCGGCCGGGGTGCCGTGGTCGCGGAAGGCGTCGAGAGTCGCCGGCGGCACCGTGTTGACGGTGTCGGGGCCGATCAGCTCGTCGACATAGAGGACGTCGCTGTAGGCCTTGTTCTTGGTGCCGGTCGACGCCCACAGGAGCCGCTGCGGCCGCGCGCCCTTGGCGGCGAGCGATTTCCAGCGCGCGCCCGCGATCATCTGCTCGTAGCTGCGATAGGCGAGCTTGGCGTTGGCGATGGCGATCTCGCCCAAAAGCTCCTCGATGCGCGCCTTCTCGGCCGGGTCGGTCGCGGCCGCCGCCTTCGCCTCGAGCTGGGCGTCGACGGCGCTGTCGATGCGGCTGACGAAGAAGCTCGCGACGCTCGCCGCCTTCGATACGTCGCCGCCCTTGGCGGCGAGGTCCTCGAGCCCGGCCATGTAGGCCTCGGCAACCTCCTCGTAGACCTGACGGGCGAACAGCAGCGTCACGTTGACGTTGATGCCCTCGCCGATCAGCGTGCGCACCGCCGGCACGCCCGGCGCCGTGCCCGGCACCTTGACCATCAGGTTCGGCCGGCCGACATCGGCCCACAGGCGCCGTGCCTCGGCGACCGTCGCCTCGGTGTCGAGCGCCAGATAGGGCGACACCTCCAGGCTGACATAGCCGTCGGCCCCGCCGGTCGCGTCGTAGACCGGGCGCAGCACGTCGGCGGCCTTCTGGATGTCGGCGATCGCGAGCTGCTCGTAGAGGTCGACGACGCTGCGGTCACCATCGGCGAGGGCCGCCCGGATGGCGTCGTCGTACTCGGACGAGCCGCCGATCGCCTTCTCGAAGATGGCCGGATTGGAGGTGACGCCGCGGACGCCGTCGTCGGCGACCAGCCGGGCGAGGTCACCCTTCTCGACGAAGCCGCGGGCGACGAAATCGAGCCACACGGCCTGACCCTGGGCGTGCAGCGCTTTCAAAAGGGACATGATCCAGATCCACGGTTTACGGATGCTGCCGGGTCGACGGCGGACGAACGGTCCGCCGCGGCCGGGCCGGCGCGAAGCTCGGGCCGATCTTAGACCTTCGGGCGGACGCCACAACGACTACCCGGGCGATATTGGGTCCGCGACCGTGGCGCGGCCAGGGGTCTCCGGGCGGCCAGTCGGTGTGGCCCGGTCACGCTTCCGCGATAACGGCTTCGAGCGCCCGAGCGAGGCTTTCGGAGCGGAACGGCTTCTGGACGACCGGCCGGTCGGCCCAGTCGGGCGCCAGCCCGTCGACCCCGTAGCCGGTGGTGAAGACGAAGGGAATGCCGCGCGCCCGCAGCCGCTCGGCGACCGGATAGACCTCGACCCCGTCGAGATTGACGTCGAGCACGGCGACGTCCGGGGCCTCCTCGTCGAGCGCCGCGAAGGCGTCCTCGATGCAGGCGACGTTGCGCACGACCTTGCAGCCGAGCTCGCGCAGGACGTCCTCGATGAGGAACGAAATGATGGCTTCGTCCTCGACGATGAGGACGTTCAGACGACCGAAGCTCGGATAGGACGGGTCTTCGTTTTCGTCCGACATCATCCCGGCGTCGACGACAATGGAATATCCATCGTACATCGCAGTCCGGAGGGATCCCAGTCAAGCACGGTGGTGCCGTGCAACTGGCGAGCGAGGCCCTCGCGAACGAGCCGCGAGCCGAAGCCGGCCCGGGCGGGGGGCTCCTGCACGGACGGGCCGCCGCGCTCCTCCCAGACGATCCGGACGGTCGGCACCTCGCCGCGGTCCTCGACGCTCCAGCCGACCGTCACGTGGCCGGTCGCGACCGACAGCGCGCCGTGCTTGGTGGCGTTGGCGGCGAGCTCGTGAAACACCAGCGAGAGGGTCAGGGCCGCCTGGGCGCCCAGCCGGATGGTGTCGCCGGCGGCGCGCAGCCGGTCCGGGCGGCCGGCGCAGCTCGGCTCGACGGCGCTCTCGACGATGGTGCGAAGGTCGATCGGCTCCCACCGCCCGCGGGTGAGCTGGTCGTGCGCCCGGCTCAGCGCGACGAGGCGGCCCTCGAAGTCGTCCTGCGCCTCGCGCGGCAGCCCGCATTTGCGGATCGTGTGGTCGGCGAACGTCTGCACGGTGGCGAGCGCGTTCTTGACCCGGTGATTGAGCTCGTTGAGCAGCGCGCGCTGCGCGTGGTCGGCGCGCTTGCGCTCGGTGATGTCCTGGAAGCAGCCGACGGCGCCGACCAGGGCGCCGTCCTCGGTGATCGGCTCGACATTGGCGAGCACGATGGCCCGCCCGCCGTCGGAGCGCTCCAGCACGATCTCGCGGTCGCGCACCGGCTGGCCGGTCCGCATGAACTGCCCGACCGGCGTGTCGGCGAGGCCGAGATGATGATGGGCCGGATCGGTGTCCCGCACCGGACGGGGCGGCCACGCGGAGGGGGAGTCGTCGGTGACGATCGGTGAGCGGCCCCACATCTCGGCCGCCCGACGGTTGCAGTGGACGATCGCGCCGGCACCGTCGCAGAGATAGGCGGCGACCGGGAGCGAGTCCAGCATCTCCTTCCAGGAGCTCAGCTTTCCGGACGCGATCGGGGATCCTCGACCGCCCTGATCGGGCCTGCTCACAGCGGCATCCATGGCGTGACCTTCACCGGGCGTTTTCGTGGCGGAACCACGACCGCGCCGACAACGCGCCACCGCGGAAATGGTTCCATCGCCCGGTTTGCCCTGCCCGCCGCATTAGTCCTATTCGGCGGGGACGACCCGAGGGCCGGAGGGCCGCTCGGCCGGCGCATCGAGATCGCCATCGGCATTGCGGCCGATCTCGCCGCGCCACGGCCGCCACAGCTCGAGGGCGATCAGCACCGCGACGAGCGCGGCGGCGAGCGCGAGCGCCCCGATCCAGTACGGGATGCCGAGGATCTGCGCGAACGTGATCTTGCCCTGCCCTTGGCCCAGGAAGGTCGTCTTCAGCCACGGCTCGGCATACGAGAAGGTCACGGCTCCGGCGAGACCGCCGATGAGCGTGAAGATCGCGTCACGATAGCCGGCGCCGATCTGGGCGAGCGTCGTGCCCGGGCAGGCCCCCGCGAGCGCGATGCCGATGCCGAGGATCAGGCCGCCGACCACGTCGGCGGCATAGAGGGCCGCCTTGGGCTGCAGCTTGACGATGCCGAGCCCGTTGAGAACCGCCAGCACCACGGCGCCGGTGGCGACCGCGGCGAGGAACATCTTGAGCATGACGAAGCTGCGCATCTGCATCTGCCCGACGATGATGCCGGGCTCGAAGACGCGCCCCTTCTCCAGCAGGAAGCCGAACACCACGCCCATGGCGAGACCGACCGGCACGGCGACGAAAAGCGACATGGAACTCTCCTCTTCTCGAATCGTCCGGACGGATCAGATGCGGCGCAGCAGCAGCATCGCGGTGGCGATGCCGCCGACGAACATGGCGGCGACCGCGACGGTGGAGCCGACGGCGAGCTGAGCGACACCGGAGAGGCCGTGGCCCGACGTGCAGCCGTCGGCGAGGCGCGCCCCGAACAGCATCAGGAAGCCGGCCGCGAAGGCGACCGCGTAACGCACCGGCCGCGACGGCGTGCCGAGCGCCCGCGCCCAGATCGGCGACACGCCGCGGCGCAGCGACCCGGACAGGAAGGCCGACACGAACGCGCCGATGGCGACGCCGACGACCAGCGCGACCTGCCACCAGTTCTTGGCGGTCGCGGCCACGTGCTTGGCCACGTAGTCGATCGTCAGGATCGACGGATCGACCAGCCCGGCGATGCTGCCGCCGATCGTGACGAAGGACGACGAGGCGCCGAGCGCCGTGTCGATCAGCAGGAAGGCGGGGATCTGCAGGAGGCCGATGAGGACTCCGGCGACATAGGGGGACCAGGCACGGTCGGTGAGCGCGATCATGCGAAAAGCTCCGGGAGTGCGGCGCACCGGCTGCGCCGTCCCTGATACTTTCTCATATTCGCAATTATGTAATCAAGAGCGCCGTCCGGCATGCCGGTCCGGCGATGGCGAGGGCCGGCACGCGGAGCCCGGTCCCGGGCGCGGGGCCAACCTCACGGGAAACGCGGAAGCTTGATGCCCAGATCCGGATCGAGATCGGCATTCGGGGACCGGCCGATGCGAAGGTGGGGCACGGCCTCGCCCGATCCGCGGGTTTCGGTGGACAGGCGCAGCCGGCCGACCGCGAGCGTCACGCGCGCCACCGTCGGCCCGTCTTCGGCGTCCGGGTTCGTCGTGTCGAGTCGGGAGCCGAGCATGGGAAGGCCTCCCGTGCGCACGAGGAGCGCGCGCACGTTCACGTCGTTCTGCTTTGTCTACGGAAGCCGGCGCCGGGGAACGCCTCACATCGTCACGACACACCCGAGAACCGGCAGGATCACGTTAACCATTCGTTAGAGCGTGAATAGTCCGTTCGACTGCGATTCGTAAGACCACGCAACGTGATTGGGTGATCTTCCATCAAGAGCCCTGATGGTGCGAAGCAGCGACGCGCCGCGACGTGACGTGACGCGCTCCGCCGCGGCCGAGCTCGTCAGTCCTCGTCGGGCGCGTCCTCGATCGGATCGTAGCGGGTCGCGTCGAAGCCGAGCAGATTGAACGACTGCACCATGTGGGGCGGCAGCGGCGCCGTGACGTCGATGACGCCCTGGCGGGGATGCGGGATCACCAGGCGGCGTGCCATCAGATGCAGGCGGTTCTGGATGCCGCCCGGCAGCTCCCAGTTCTCGATGGAAAAGTACTTCGGATCGCCGACGATCGGATGACCGATATGCGCGAGATGGGCCCGCAGCTGATGCGTGCGCCCGGTCACCGGCTTGAGCGACAGCCAAGCGAGGCGCTGCGCCGCCGTCTCCACGACGGCGTAGTAGGTGACGGCATGGCTCGCCCCCTCCTCGCCGTGCCTGGCGATGCGCATCACGCTCTCGTCCTCGCGCTCCTCCTTGATCAGGAAGGTCGAGATCCGCCCCTGGCGCGGCTTCGGCACGCCGGCGGCGAGCGCCCAGTAGACCTTTCGGGCCGAGCGCGAGCGGAAGCTGCCGGCGAGCGTCGAGGCAGCGAAGCGCGTCTTGGCGATCAAGAGGCAGCCCGCCGTGTCCTTGTCGAGCCGGTGGACGAGGCGCGGCCGCTGGCCCTTGGCGTCGCGCAGCGCATCGAGCATGCCATCGACATGGCGGGTCGTGCCCGAGCCGCCCTGCACGGCGAGCCCCATCGGCTTGTTGAGCACGAGGACGTCGGCGTCCTCGTAGAGCGTGATCGACTTCAGGAAGGCGCGCGTCTTCTCGTCGGCCTCGGAGGAGGCGCCCGAGGACTTGGGAGCGTCGAGCCGCAGCGGCGGCACGCGCACGCTCTGGCCCTCCTCCAGACGGTCCTTGGTGTCGACCCGCTTGCCGTTCACCCGCACCTCGCCCTTGCGGACGATGCGCTGGATGTGACTGAACGACAGCCCCGGGAAATGCGCCTCGAAGAAACGGTCGACCCGCATGCCGGATTCGTCGGCCGTCACCACCAGGGTCTGCACGGCGGTCGGCGGCGGGGCATTCGTCTCGACCTCAGCCTCGGCCGCGGCGTCAGACGCCTCGTCGCGATCGACCGTGTCGCGCTCGAATCTGTCGCGCTCGTCGTTGTCCTGTGCGCGTCGCGGGCGCGGAGCCGTGTCGCGCGCGGCCGAAGGACGCCCGCGAGCCGGCCGTTGCGGCCCCTCACCGCGATCGTCGCGACGCTCCGGACTGGCCCGGCCACCGCGCGGCCGCTCGCCGGGAGACCGCGCGTCGTCGAAACGACGCTCGGCGAACCGGCCCTCGTCGCGACGCTCGTCGGCGATGCGCTCCTCGAACGCGGCCTCCTCCGGCTCGACCTCGCGGCGCTTGCTGGTCTTGATGAAGCGCCGATCGGGCGCGGGACGCTCCTTCTTGTTGCGGCCGGTGAGCGGACGGTCGTCGCGGCGGAACTGGCCGTAGCCGACCTTGTCCCGCCCCTCGTCGCGATCGCGGCGCGGCCCGCGGACCCCCTCGTCGCGCGTGCGCTTGGCGCCTCCCGGCGCGCCGGCCCCGGCGGCGGAGCGCTTCGGCCCGTGCGGCCGCTTCGGCGCATCGCCGGCGAAGCCGCCGCCGAACTTTTCACCACCGAACTTGCCACCGCCGAATTTTCCACCCGGCCCCTTGCCCGGCTTCCCCGGACCACGGCCCGGTCCACCGCTCCGGCCGCCTCCGCCGGTGCGCGCAAAACCGCCGCGATCGTGATCGCGCGGTCCGGCGATCTGACGCTTTCCGCCCGGCTGCCGGGGTCCGCCGCTCCGTTTCATAACCAAGCTCCATCAACGAAATGGCGATCATTTCGAAGTGCGAAGAATTCATCATCGGCGGATACCGGCCGAAACATATTTCACGCCCCCCTGATCCGACCCGGTGCGGCGGCTGACCCGGGGCGCTCCCTCTGTACTCGCGAGAGAGTGAATGGTCGATAAGAAGATTGCGTATACACTCTTTGATTGCATTCACAGTCGGAGCTAGCGATGGAGCACGCTATTCTGATTCCGTTGGTGGCCGGTGCTGTCATGATCTTGGCGATAGCCGCCGTGATGTTCAGAAGCCAGGCAATTCCGAACAGCTTGGCGTGGCCGTTAATCGTTGGCGCACTCTTGTTGGCTCTGCCATACCTACAGAGTTTCAATTACGACGGCCCTTGGGGGAAAATTTCGACCCAGATCCGCGATGTCAAGGTTGAAGTCAAAGGCGAGATCGCGACGAATACCGCCAATACCGATTCGAACCTTCATGATATAAAATTAAAGGTCTCTGAAATTCATCGTAAATTATTCCCAACATCAACTGACGCAACATCATTGCCAGCGTATAGGGAGAACAGAAAAACAACAATATTGGTGTACTATACTAAGGGATTGAACGAAAAAGCCGAGCAGATAAGGGACTACTTACTGGATGCAGGCTACAAGAGTTCTGCGACCTACACAGACTTTGAGGAACTCGGCTCGACGGTCGGCAAACCCGGATCAACCCGATTCGTATTCACGGCCGCAAGCGCCTCGACGATGAGCGATCTCCGCGCAAAGCTTAAAACCGCGTTCCCAGCAATCTTCAAGACAACTGAGGATAGGCTTACTGACAAAGTTGGCGGCGGTGATGCTCAGGTATTGCTGTTCTAAACGTCACGTCGATCGGGCGTCCAACGGTCTTCGCGTTACATTACACTGGTTTCGCACACAACACTTTTTAGCCCTCACCCCCCGCCCCGCTCCCGGCGGAGCTTCGCCCACCATTCCAGGCGTTTCCTGATCTCGCGCTCGAAGCCGCGCTCCACCGGGTGGTAGAACGCCTGGCGGCCGAGCGTCTCGGGGAAGTAGTCCTGGCCCGAGAAGGCGTCCGGGGCGTCGTGGTCGTATTCGTAGCCCGCGGAGTAGCCCTCCTGCTGCATCAGCTTGGTGGGCGCGTTGAGGATGTGCTTGGGCGGCAGCAGCGAGCCGCCCTGCTTGGCCGCCCGCATCGCGGCCCCGTAGGCCTTGTAGGCGGCGTTCGACTTCGGCGCGGTGGCGACGTAGATCACCGCATTGGCGATGGCGAGCTCGCCCTCCGGGCTGCCGAGGAAGTCGTAGGCGTCCTTGGCGGCGTTGGCGACGACCAGCGCCTGCGGGTCGGCCAGCCCGATGTCCTCCACGGCCATGCGGACGATGCGGCGGGCGAGGAACAGCGGATCCTCGCCGGCGTCGACCATGCGGCAGAACCAGTAGAGCGCCGCGTCCGGGTCCGAGCCGCGCACCGACTTGTGCAGGGCCGAGATCAGGTTGTAGTGGCCGTCCTGGCTCTTGTCGTAGATCGGCGCACGACGCTGCACGATCTCCTGCAGGGTGACGAGATCGAACACCTCGTCCTTTCGCGCGGCGCGCCAGACCTCCTCGGCGAGCGTCAGCGAGGCGCGGCCGTCACCGTCGGCCATGCGGATCAGCGCGGCCCGCGCGTCGGCGTCGAGCGGCAGCGGCTTGCCCTCGACCGCCTCGGCCCGCGCCAACAGCTTTTCCACTGCGGCCGGATCGAGCGAGCGGAACACCAGCACGCGGGCGCGCGACAGAAGCGCCGCGTTGAGCTCGAACGACGGATTCTCGGTGGTCGCGCCGACCAGCACGACGGTGCCGTCCTCCATCACGGGCAAGAAGGAATCCTGCTGGGCGCGGTTGAAGCGATGCACCTCGTCGACGAACAGCAGCGTCCCCTGCCCCGTCTCGCGCCGCTCGCGCGCCGCGTCGAAGACCTTCTTCAGATCGGCGACGCCGGAGAACACGGCCGAGATCTGGACGAATTCCAGGTCGGTCGCGTGCGCCAGGAGCCGCGCCACCGTGGTCTTGCCGGTGCCGGGCGGTCCCCAGAAGACCAGCGAGCCGAGCGAGCGCGTCTCGATCATCCGGGTCAGCGCGCCGTCCGGCCCGAGCAGATGATCCTGGCCGACGACCTCGGCGAGCGACTGCGGGCGCAGCTTGTCGGCGAGCGGGCGCGGCGCGTCGTGATCGAGGCCGGCGGCCGCGAACAGCGAGGGGGAGTCGGGCTTCTTGGCGCGGGTGGCCATCGGTGTCAGCGCGATCTCCGGTGGACTCGCCCCATCCACCGCTCATCCCCGCACAAGCGGGGATCCAGGGCTTCTTTGCCGTGTCGCCCCTGGGTCCCCGCCTGCGCGGGGACGAGCGGGAGTGACGGAGACATCCCCCTGACGGTCACCCGCCGAACACCACCGAGAGGGGCTTGCCCTCGCGCAGGATGGTGATGCGCCAGAGGCGGTTCTGCTGGCCGGCGGCGCGTTCGAGGTCGCGGCTCGTGACGATCTTCTCGCCGTTGATGGCGATCACCACGTCGCCCTTGCGGAAGCCGAGGCCGCGGGCCGTCGAGTTCTCCTGCACCTCGACGACGGCGCAGCCCTGCAGGGTGACGTCGAGCCGCAGCTCCTCGGCGAGCGCCGGCGACAGGTTGGCGGCCGTGATGCCCTGGAACGGCGAGCGCGACCGGATCGGGCGCGCGTCGCGCGGCCCGTCCGGCACGGTCTCGAGCGGGATCGCGACGCGGATCTCGCGGCCGCTGCGCAGCACGCCGACCTGGGCCTGGCCGCCGGTCGCCTTCATGGCGAAGCGGTAGTCGAAGGCGTTGGGGTCGTCGACCTCGGTGCCGTCGATGGCGACGATCAGATCACCGGTGCGCAAGCCGGCGCGCTCCGCCGGGCTCTTGGCGACGACCGTGCCGACCAGCGCGCCGGACGGCCGCTTGAGGCCGAAGGCCTCGGAGATCTCCGCCGTCACGGCCTGCAGCTTGGCGCCGAGCCACGGCCGGCGCACCACGCTCGAGCCGCCCTGCGCCGAGGCGAGCACCACCTTCACCATGTTGGCGGGGATCGCGAAGCCGATGCCCTGCGAGCCGCCGGAGCGCGAGAAGATCGCCGTGTTGATGCCGATCAGCCTGCCGGAGAGATCGACCAGCGCGCCGCCCGAATTGCCGGGATTGATGGCGGCGTCGGTCTGGATGAAGAACTGATAGTCGGTGATTCCGACCTGGGTGCGGGCGACCGCCGAGACGATGCCGTGCGTCACGGTCTGGCCGACGCCGAACGGGTTGCCGATGGCGAGCACCAGATCGCCGACCGCGAGCGCGTCGGAATCGCCGAACGGGATCGCCGGAAACTGCTCCGAGACCTCCTTCAGGCGCAGCACCGCGAGATCGGAGCGCGCGTCCTTGAGCACGATCTCGGCCTCGAACTCGCGCTTGTCGGCGAGCGAGACCTTCACCTGGTCCATGTTCTCGATGACGTGATTGTTGGTCATCACGAGACCGCTCGGATCGACGATGACGCCGGAGCCGAGCGAGCGCTGCACCTGCTCCTGGGGGCGGCCGCCGAAGAAGCGGCGGAACACCGGGTCGTCCATCAGCGGGTGACGATTCTCCACCACGCGCGCCGCGTAGACGTTGACGACCGCCGGCGCGACCCGCTTCACCACCGAGGCGAAGGAGAGCTTCATCTCCTGCACCGAGGTCGGGACGCGGCCCTCCTGGGCCGCCGCCGGTCCGGCCGCCAGCACGGCGAGAACGATGGCGAGCGATCCGAGACCCGAACGCAGGATGGACGGCATGGTGCGACTCCCAAGTCGAAATCCCGCGAACCATAGAGCCTCGAACCGCTCAAATGAAGGGCCGCGACGACCAGGTCCGGGGCGCCGCTCGCTCCGCCCTCACTCCCGCGGCGGCAGGGTGCGCAGATAGGCGACCACGGCATCGAGGTCGCCGGCCGTCATCCGGGCGTAGAAGCCGTAGCCCATCGGCGGCTTGAGCTTGGAGCCGTCGCGCGACACGCCTTGCGTGATGGCCCGCTTGATCTCGTCGTCGGTCCAGGCTTTGAGCCCCTTCTGCGGATGCGACGTGATGTTGCGGGCGATCGAGGTGCCCCACGGTCCGGCGAACTCCTGCCGGCCGGCGCCGACCGCGGAGAAGTCGAGCTTCCCGTCGATCCGCGGCGTGTGACACTCCATGCAATGGGCGATGGTGACGAGGTACTCGCCGAGCTTCACCTTGTCGGCCTGCAGCGCGGCCGGGTCGGCCGGCTTGTCGGCGCCCGGGAAGAGCTCGCGCTCGAAATGCGAATTGTAGACGGGGGCCTCGACCTTGTTGGGCGACGCCTTCAGGCTCTTGAGATAGACGGCGATCGCCTTGCCGTCGGCCGGCGTCAGCACGCCGTAGAAGCCGGTCGGCATCGGCGGGGCGAGCGGTACGCCGTTCGGCCGCACGCCCTCGCGCATGGCCTTCTCGATGTCGGCTTCGCTCCAGGTGCCGATGCCGTTCTGCTTGTCCGGGGTGATGTTGGAGCCGCGCACCCTGAACGCCGGCGTGTCGAAGACCGGCGTGCCGCCCGAGAAGGCCCGCGCCAAGTCGGGGCCGTTCGGCCCGATCGGCGTGTGGCAGTTGTGGCAGGTCATCACAGTGTTGACGAGGTAGGCGCCGCGCTCGACCGCGCCCTGCGCCGCCGCCCCGGAGGTTCCAGCCACCAACACGGCGACGGCCAGCACCGTCTGTCGTCCGAGCATCGCTGATCTCCCCTGTGCCGCAATGATTCATTTGTGCGGCTTATGACGGAGAGGTTCGGCGATCGAGCTTCGTTCGTAAATGCCTTTCCGCTCCGGCCGTGCGGGCCGGCGACGGCATGGCGCGGGAAAAGCCGCGCAGGCACGAAAAAACGCGCCGCGGACGAGGTCCGGGCGCGTTCGTTTCGTCGAGACGAGAGGCGCGACGACGCGCCCGTCCGAAATGATCAGGCCGCCTCGGCCTCGCCGACCTCGGCGGTCGGGCCGGAGTCCTTGCCCTTGGCCGTGACGTCGCGGTCGACGAACTCGATGACCCCGACCGGGGCCGAGTCGCCGTAGCGGAAGCCGGCCTTGAGGACGCGGGTGTAGCCGCCCTGGCGGTCCTTGTAGCGCGGGCCGATCACCTCGAAGAGCTTCTTCACCATGGCGATGTCGCGCAGCTCGGCGACCGCCTGGCGGCGCGCGTGCAGGTCGCCGCGCTTGCCGAGCGTGACCAGCTTCTCGACGATCGGACGCAGGTCCTTCGCCTTCGGCAGCGTGGTGACGATCTGCTCGTGCTTGATCAGCGCCGCCGCCATGTTGGCGAACATGGCGCGCCGATGCTCGGAGGTGCGGTTGAGCTTCCGGTGGGCGGAGCCGTGGCGCATGGTCGTATCCTCTTGTTGGGCCCGTTCGACCGGCCCAGAATTCAGAGATGTCCCCTCTCCCCTGCGGGGAGAGGGCTAGGGTGAGGGGGGATGGGCCTCGACGGATTTCGACGCCGGATCCCCCTCACCCGGACCGCTTCGCGGTCCGACCTCTCCCCACAGGGGAGAGGTGAAAAGGCCCTCAGTAGTGGTCCTCGAAGCGCTTGGCGAGTTCCTCGATGTTCTCGGGCGGCCAGCCGGGCACTTCCATGCCGAGATGCAGGCCCATCTGCGCCAGCACCTCCTTGATCTCGTTGAGCGACTTGCGCCCGAAGTTCGGCGTGCGGAGCATTTCCGCCTCGGTCTTCTGAACGAGGTCGCCGATATAGACGATGTTGTCGTTCTTCAGGCAGTTGGCCGAACGCACCGACAGCTCGAGCTCGTCGACCTTCTTGAGGAAGGCCGGCGGGATGCCGCCGAGGTCGTCGGCCAGCAGCATCGGCTGCTCGGCCCGCTTCGGCTCCTCGAAGTTGACGAAGACGTTGAGCTGGTCCTGCAGGATGCGCGCCGCGTAGGCGAGCGCGTCCTCGGGCGTCACGGCGCCGTTGGTCTCGATCGACAGCGTGAGCTTGTCGTAGTCGAGGATCTGGCCCTCGCGGGTGTTCTCGACCTTGTAGGAGACCTTCTTGACCGGCGAGTAGAGGCTGTCGACCGGGATCAGGCCGATCGGCGCGTCCTCGGGCCGGTTGCGCTCGGCCGGGACGTAGCCCTTGCCGGTATTGACCGTGAACTCCATGCGGATCTCGGCGCCCTCGTCGAGATGGCACAGGATCAGCTCGGGGTTCAGGATCACGACGTCGCCGACGGTCTGGATGTCGCCGGCCGTGACGACCGACGGCCCCTGCTTCTTCACCACCATGCGCTTCGGGCCTTCGCCCTGCATCTTGATGGCGATGTCCTTGATGTTCAGCACGATGTCGGTGACGTCCTCGCGCACGCCGGCGATCGAGGAGAACTCGTGCAGGACACCGTCGATGTGCACGGACTGCACGCTCGCGCCCTGCAGCGAGGACAGCAGGATGCGGCGCAGCGCGTTGCCGAGGGTGAGGCCGAAACCACGCTCGAGCGGCTCGGCGACGACGGTCGCGAGGCGCTTGGGATCGGCGCCCGGGGTGACCTGCAGCTTGTTCGGCCGGATCAGCTCTTGCCAGTTCTTCTGAATTGTCACGTCATCACCCATCGGTAGGTGGCGCGGGGGCATTCACGCCGCGCGTCCCGCTCCGCCCGCGGGACGAAAATGGCGGCGGCGGACCGCGTCGGCCCGCCGGAGCGATGAAAAGACGTCAGACGCGACGCCGCTTGCGCGGCCGGCAGCCGTTGTGCGGGATCGGCGTCACGTCGCGGATCGAGGTGATCGTGAAGCCGGCCGACTGCAGCGCGCGCAGCGCCGACTCGCGGCCCGAGCCGGGACCGGCGACCTCGACCTCGAGGGTGCGCATGCCGTGCTCCTGGGCCTTGCGGGCGCAGTCCTCGGCGGCGATCTGGGCCGCGTAGGGGGTCGACTTGCGCGAACCCTTGAAGCCCATCGTGCCGGCCGACGACCAGGCGATCGCGTTGCCCTGGGCGTCCGTGATCGTGATCATCGTGTTGTTGAACGAGGCGTTCACATGCGCGACGCCCGAAGCGATGTTCTTGCGCTCGCGACGGCGGACGCGCGTGGCTTCTTTTCCCATTGTCGATCCTTCTGCGGCCCGGCCTCGACGCCCGGCCCGTCAAGTATCCCCGAAGACCTGCGGTCCCGCTTACTTCTTCTTGCCGGCGATCGGCTTCGCCGGGCCCTTGCGGGTCCGCGCATTGGTGTGGGTACGCTGGCCGCGCACCGGCAGGCCGCGCCGATGGCGCAGGCCTCGATAGCAGCCGAGATCCATCAGCCGCTTGATGTTCATGGAGACCTCGCGCCGCAGATCGCCCTCGACGAGGTAGTCGCGATCGATCACCTCGCGAATCTGCAGAACCTCGTTGTCGGTCAGCTGGGACACCCGGCGCTCCACCGGAATCCCGACCTTCTCGATGATCTCCTGGGCCTTCGCCGGCCCGATCCCGTGGATGTACTGCAGACCAATCAGCACGCGCTTGTTGGTCGGAATATTGACGCCAGCGATACGGGCCAAGGCCGCAGCTCCTTCTTCCCCCGGCTCACCGGCCGGTCTGTTCCGATTCGGTCACGCGCCGCCGATAAGCGCGAAAACGACGCCATTCCCCGACCTCCGGGGCGCGGCGCCGTCCATGAGTTCTTCCGACTGGGAACGCAGTATGTAAGGATTCCTGCGGAACCCGTCAACCACTGCGCGCCAACCGGCGCGTGTCCGGACGCCGCCGGCCCGGCCGCCGCCGGATCCGGACCGTCCGGCCCGCCTTATCGTACCGCCGCCGGGGTGGATCGGCTGTCCCCGGCCGCCGTCTTCAGCACCGCGTCGATCGCCTTGCTGACGTCCGCGATGGGCGCCATGCCGTCGATCGTCCGCAGCTTGCCCTTGCTCTCGTAGTACGCCGCGAGCGGCGCCGTCTGGGACCGGTAGGCCTCCAGCCGGGTCTTGAGAGCCTCGGCATTGTCGTCGGCCCGCAGCGACTCGCCGCGCGCCGTCATCTCGCGAACCCGCTTCTCGACCCGGTCGAGCAGCGCCTTCTCGTCGACCTTCAGCTCGACCACGGCGTCGAGATGCAGGCCCTTCTCGGCCAGCATCCTCTCCAGCGCCTCGGCCTGCGGCACGGTGCGCGGGAAGCCGTCGAGAATGAAGCCGTTGGCGGCATCGGGCTCGCCGATCCGGTCCGCCACGATGGCGACCACGACCTCGTCCGGCACCAGGTCGCCCCGGGCCATGATGTCCTTGGCCTTGAGGCCGACCGGGGTGCCCGCCTTGACCGCGGCGCGCAGCATGTCGCCGGTGGAGAGCTGGACGATCTTCCACGCCTCGACCAGGTGCTGGGCCTGCGTTCCCTTGCCCGCCCCCGGCGGTCCGAGAAGAATCAGTCTCATCGACGTCGACCTCTCAGCTTGGATTTCTTGATCAGGCCTTCGTACTGGTGGGCCAGCAGATAGCCTTGGATCTGGGCGACCGTGTCCATGGTGACGGAGACGACGATCAGCAGCGAGGTGCCGCCGAAGTAGAACGGCACCGCGGCGTAGGAGATCAGGATCTCCGGGATCAGGCAGACGACCGACAGATAGGCGGCGCCGACCACGGTGATGCGCGACAGGACGTGGTCGATGTACTCGGCGGTGCGCTCGCCGGGACGGATGCCCGGGATGAACCCGCCGTGCTTCTTGAGATTGTCGGCCGTCTCGGTCGGGTTGAACACGATCGCCGTGTAGAAGAAGGCGAAGAAGACGATCAGCCCGATATACATCACCAGGAACAGCGGACGGCCGTGGCCGAGCTGCGTGGTGATCACGTTGAGCCACTCGGGCCCCTGCCCCGCGTTCAGGTTGGCGACCGTGGTCGGCAGCAGGAGCAGCGACGAGGCGAAGATCGGCGGAATGACGCCCGAGGTGTTGAGCTTGAGCGGCAGGTGCGAGGTCTGCCCCTCGAACATGCGGTTGCCGATCTGGCGCTTCGGATACTGGATCAGCAGCCGGCGCTGCGCCCGCTCCATGAACACGATGAAGCCGATCACGACGATCGACATGACCATGATGAGCAGGATCACGCCGGTCGACATGGCGCCCTGGCGGCCGAGCTCGAACATGCCGACGAGCGCGCCGGGCAGCTCGGCGACGATGCCGGCCATGATGATCAGCGAGATGCCGTTGCCGATGCCGCGCGCCGTGATCTGCTCGCCGAGCCACATCAGGAACATGGTGCCGCCGGTGAGCGTGATCACCGTGGAGATGCGGAAGAACCAGCCCGGATCGGTGACCACCGAGCCGGCGCCCTCGAGCCCGACCGAGATGCCGTAGGCCTGGAAGACCGACAGGATCACGGTGAGGTAGCGGGTGTACTGGTTGATGACCTTGCGGCCCTGCTCGCCTTCCTTCTTCAGGTTCTCGAGCGTCGGCGAGACCGTCGTCAGGAGCTGGACGATGATCGAGGCCGAGATGTACGGCATGATGTTCAGCGCGAAGATCGCCATCCGGTGGATGCCGCCGCCCGCGAACATGTTGAACATGCCAAGGATGCCGCCCGCCTGGGTGCGGAAGATCTGCTCCCACTGCCCCGGATCGATGCCGGGCAGCGGGATGTAGGTGCCGAGCCGAAAGACGAGCAGCGCCCCGAGCGTGAACCAGATACGCTTCTTGAGCTCCTCGGCCTTGGCGAAGGCCGAGAAGTTGATGTTCGCCGCGAGTTGCTCTGCTGCAGAAACCATGTCGAGGCTCCGGTTGCCGCCCTTGCCGGTACGACTGGTCGGCGTGTCCCGCTATATGGGGATCAGCCGGCCTGTTCGCCCGTCGATTCAGCGGCCTCTTGGCGCGGCGCCAGCACCTTGACGGAGCCGCCGAGCTTCTCGACCGCGGCGATCGCAGACGCGGTGGCGCCGTGGACCTCGAACTGGAGCTTGGCAGTCAGCGTGTCGGCGCCGTTGCCGAGCAGCCGGACGCCGTCGAGCGCGCGCCGCAGCACGCCGGCCTTGACCAGCGCCGCGACGTCGACGACCGCGCCGGCATCGAGCCGGCCCTTGTCGACCGCGAGCTGGACCCGGCCGAGATTCACCTCGTTCAGGTCGAGCGCGAAGATGTTGTTGAAGCCGCGCTTGGGCAGGCGCCGATGCAACGGCATCTGGCCGCCCTCGAACCCCTTGATGGCGACGCCGGTGCGGGCGGTCTGGCCCTTGCCACCGCGGCCGCCGGTCTTGCCCTTGCCGGAGCCGATGCCGCGGCCGACGCGGATGCGCGACTTGCGGGCCCCGGCCTTGTCGGCGATCTCGTTGAGCTTCATGACGATTCCTCGAGTCTTCGGGGGTCGCGCGGGTGCTGCGGCGCCCTCGTGGGCAGCCGGACCGGCCGGGGACGCGCCCCGGCCGCGACCGAACTCACTCTTCGACCACCCGGACCAGGTGGTGGACCTTGTTGATCATGCCGCGCACCGACGGGGTGTCCTTCAGCTCGGACACCCGGCCGATCCGGTTGAGGCCGAGGCCGATCAGCGTCTCGCGCTGATCGTGCCGGCGGCGGATCGGGCTGCCGGTCTGCTCGACCTTGATGGTCTTGGTTTCGCTCGCCATGCTGGTTCTCCCGGCCGTCAATCGGTGACGGTCTCGTCGGCGCCCTCGCGGCGACGCGACTGCAGGGCCGAGACCTTGATGTTGCGCCGGGCGGCGACGGAGCGCGGCGAGTCCTGGTGCTTGAGCGCGTCGAAGGTCGCCCGCACCATGTTGTACGGGTTCGACGAGCCGAGCGACTTCGCCACCACGTCCTGCATGCCGAGCGTCTCGAAGACGGCGCGCATCGGGCCGCCCGCGATGATGCCGGTGCCCGCAGGGGCAGCGCGCAAAAACACCTTGCCGGCGCCGTGGCGACCCGCCACGTCGTGGTGCAGGGTCCGGCCCTCGCGCAGCGGCACCCGGATGAGGCCGCGCTTGGCCGCGTCGGTCGCCTTGCGGATCGCCTCCGGAACCTCGCGGGCCTTGCCGTGGCCGAAGCCGACACGGCCCTTCTGATCGCCGACCACGACCAGCGCCGCGAAGCCGAAGCGCCGGCCGCCCTTCACCACCTTGGCGACGCGATTGATGTGGACGAGCTTGTCGGTGAACTCGCTGTCCCGCTCCTCGCGGTCGCGTCCGTGCTCACGAGCCATGTGAAACCGTCTCCCTCGGGCGATCGCCCGTCATCGCCCTTAGAAATTCAGCCCGCCCTCGCGGGCGCCGTCGGCCAGCGCCTTGACGCGACCGTGATAGATGTAGCCGCCGCGATCGAAGACCACGTCCTTGACGCCCTTGGCAACGGCCCGCTCGGCGAGGAGCTTGCCCACCACCTTGGCGGCCTCCTTGTCGGCCCCGGTCTTGAGGCTCGACCGGAGGTCCTTCTCCAGCGTCGAGGCGGACGCCACGGTCACACCCTTCAGGTCGTCGATGACCTGCGCATAGATGTGCTGCGACGAGCGGAACACCGAAAGCCGCAGCCGGTCGCCGGCCGCCGCCTTGATGGCCCGGCGGACGCGGCTGGTGCGCCGCGCCGTCTTGATATTGAGCCTGGACATCGTGCGCTCCGCTATTTCTTCTTGCCTTCCTTGCGGAAGATGTATTCGCCCGCGTACTTGACGCCCTTGCCCTTGTAGGGCTCCGGCGGCCGGTAGGAGCGGATCTCGGCCGCGACCTGCCCGACCTTCTGCTTGTCGATGCCGCTGATCACGACCTCGGTCGGCTTCGGCGTCGCGATCGCGATCCCCTCCGGGATCGGGTACAGGACGTCGTGGCTGAAGCCGAGGGCAATCTGCAGGTTCTTGCCCTGCACGGCGGCGCGATAGCCGACGCCGACGATCTCGAGCTTCTGCTCGAAGCCCTTGCTCACGCCCGTGAACATGTTCGACACGAGGGTCCGGGAGGTGCCCCACATGGAGCGCGCCCGCTTGGTCTCGTTGCGCGGATCGACCTTCACGGCGCCCTGCTCCATCTTCACGACGACGTCGTCGGGAAGCACGAGCTGGAGGGCACCCTTCGGGCCCTTGGCCTTGACGGTCTGGCCTTCGATATTGGCGGTCACTCCGGAGGGGACCGGCACCGCCTTCTTGCCGATGCGAGACATTCCGGCTCCCTTTAGAACACGGTGCAGAGGATCTCGCCGCCCACGTTCGCGTCGCGCGCGGCGTGGTCGGCCATGACGCCCTTCGGGGTCGACACGATGGCGACTCCGAGACCGTTGTTGACCCGCGGCAGCGCCTTGACGGAGGCGTAGACGCGGCGGCCGGGCTTCGACACGCGGGCGATCTCGCGGATCACCGGGGTGCCGTCGAAATACTTCAGCTCGATCTCGAACTCGGTCCGCCCGTCGGCGTGCTCGGTGGTCGAGAAGTCGCGGATGTAGCCCTCGCTCTTGAGGACCTCGAGCACGCTGGCGCGCAGCTTCGAGCCGGGAGTCGACACCTTCGACTTGGCGCGCAGCTGAGCGTTGCGGATGCGGGTGATCATATCGCCGATCGGATCGTTCATGGCGACGCCCTCCTCACCAGCTCGACTTGAGGAGGCCCGGGATCAGGCCCTTGGAACCGAGCTCGCGCAGCGCGATGCGGCTCATCTTCAGCTTGCGATAATAGGCGCGCGGACGCCCCGTGACCTCGCAGCGGTTGCGGATGCGGGTCTTCGAGCCGTTGCGCGGCATCTCGGCGAGCTTCAGGGTCGCGGCGAACCGCTCCTCCATCGGCTTGTCCTTGTCGTTGGCCTCGGCCTTCAGCCGGGCCCGCTTCGCCGCCTGCTGGGCGACGAGCTTGCGCCGATGCTCGTTCTTCTCGACAGAGCTCTTCTTCGCCATTCGATGCTCCTAACTCCGCGTCTGAGACGGGCTGTCGGTCCGTCTCACTGCCGGAACGGGAAATTGAAAGCGGCCAGGAGGGCGCGGCCCTCCGCGTCGCTGCGCGCCGTGGTGCAGACCGTGATGTCCATGCCCCACACCTCGGCGACCTTGTCGTAGTCGATCTCGGGGAAGATGATGTGCTCCTTCACCCCGAGCGTGTAGTTGCCGCCGCCGTCGAAGCTCTTCGGATTGAGCCCGCGGAAGTCGCGAACGCGCGGCAGCGCGATGTTGATCAGCCGGTCGACGAACTCGTACATCCGGTCCTTGCGCAGCGTGACCTTGCAGCCGATCGCCTGGCCCTCGCGGACCTTGAAGGTCGCGATCGACTTGCGCGCCTTGGTGATGACCGGGCGCTGGCCCGAGATCATCGCCAGGTCGGCGGCCGCCTGCTCGACCTTCTTACGGTCCGCGACGCCCTCGCCAACGCCCATGTTGATCACGATCTTGGTGATCTTCGGGACCTCGAACTTGTTCTTGTAGCCGAACTGCTCGGTCAGCTTCTGCTTGACCGTCTGGTCGTACTGCACGCGCAGCCGCGACGGGCCCTTCGACGCCTCGACCTCGCCGGCCGCGGCCGCCTTCGGGGCGGCGCTCTTGGCGGCCTTGGCGGCGGCCTTCTCGGCCTTCGGATTCGGAGCGGCCGGATGCGCGCCCTTGGCACCCTTCGCGTCCGGCTTGGCGCCCTTCTTGGCGTCCTTCTTGTCCTCAGCCATTGATCTCGGCTCCCGAACGCTTCGCGACACGGACCTTCTTGCCGTCCGCCAGAATCTTGAACCCGATGCGGGTCGGCTTACCGTCCTTCGGATCGGCGACCGCGAGATTGGACAGGTGCACGGGCGCCTCCTTGGAGATGATGCCGCCCTCCTGCTGGGCGGACTGGCGCTGGTGCCGCTTGACCATGTTGACGCCGCGCACGAGCGCACGGTTCTCGGTCGGACGGACCTCGATCACCTCGCCGGTGCGGCCCTTGTCGCGCCCCGTGAGAACGACGACCTTGTCGCCCTTGCGGATTTTCGCAGCCATCACAGCACCTCCGGGGCGAGCGAGATGATCTTCATGTGGTTCTTGGCGCGGAGCTCGCGCGGCACCGGTCCGAAGATGCGGGTGCCGACCGGCTCCATCTGGGCATTGATCAGGACGGCGGCGTTCCGGTCGAACCGGATGGCCGAGCCGTCGGCACGACGAATGTCCTTCGCCACACGGACGACGACCGCCTTCATGACGTCGCCCTTCTTCACGCGGCCGCGCGGGATCGCCTCCTTCACGGACACCACGATGACGTCCCCGATGGTCGCGTACTTGCGCTTCGAGCCGCCCAGCACCTTGATGCACATGACGCGGCGCGCGCCGGAATTGTCCGCCACATCGAGATTGGTCTGCATCTGGATCATGATGAGCCGCCTTGTTCTTTCGTTATGGAGCGCGCGGCCTTACTTCGCGCGCTTCTCGCCCTGGACGACCGACCACCGCTTCAGCTTGGAGATCGGACGATGCTCCTCGATCCACACGGTGTCGCCCACGGCGTACTGGTTGGTCTCGTCGTGCGCGTGGTACTTCTTGGAGCGCCGGACGGTCTTCTTCATGACGGGGTGAGTGAAACGACGCTCGACCCGCACGATGACGGTCTTGTCCTGCTTGTCGCCCACCACGACACCCTGCAGCATGCGCTTCGGCATCGTCGTTCTCCTTACTTCGTACCGGCGGCTGCGCGCTTGGTCTGCGCCACCGTCTTGATCCGGGCGATGTCGCGGCGGACCTGCCGCACCCGCGAGGTGTTCTCGAGCTGACCCGTCGCCTTCTGGAAGCGCAGGTTGAACTGCTCCTTCTTCAGCTTCAGGAGCTCGTCGTCGAGCTGATCGACCGTCATGGTGCGGAAGTCTTCGATCTTGGCCATGGCGTGTCCGGTCCCTACTCGGCGATGCGCTCGATGAAGCGCGTCTTGATCGGCAGCTTGGCGGCCGCCAGCGTGAGCGCCTCACGGGCGATCTCGCTCGTCACGCCGTCGACCTCGAACAGGATGCGGCCGGGCTTCACGCGCGCCACCCAGTACTCGGGCGCGCCCTTGCCGGAGCCCATTCGGACTTCGAGCGGCTTCTTGGAGATCGGCACGTCCGGATAGATGCGGATCCACACCCGGCCGGCGCGCTTCATATGGCGCGTCATGGCCCGGCGGGCCGCCTCGATCTGGCGGGCCGTGATCCGCTCCGGCGCCATCGCCTTCAGGCCGAACTGGCCGAAGGCCAGGGTCGTCCCGCTGGTCGCAACACCTTTGATGCGGCCCTTGTGCGCCTTGCGGAACTTCGTGCGCGCTGGTTGCAGCATGGATCGTCGCCTTTCTTATGTCCTTGTGCGACCGCGCGTCACGCCGCGTCGCGCCGCGGACGGCTCGAGCCGCCGCTGGCGTCGGCCTCGGCCGCGCGCTTGTCCTGCGCCATCGGATCGTGCTCGAGGATCTCGCCCTTGAAGATCCACACCTTCACGCCGCAGGTGCCGTAGGTGGTGAACGCCGTGGCGACGCCGTAGTCGACGTCGGCGCGCAGGGTGTGCAGCGGCACGCGGCCCTCGCGATACCATTCCATGCGCGCGATCTCGGCGCCGCCGAGCCGGCCGGAGCAGTTGATGCGGATGCCCTCGGCGCCGAGACGCATCGCCGACTGCACGGCGCGCTTCATGGCGCGACGGAAGGCGACGCGGCGCTCCAGCTGCTGGGCGATCGACTCGGCGACCAGCTGCGCGTCGAGCTCCGGCTTGCGGATCTCTACGATGTTGAGCACGACGTCCGAGTTGGTCAGCGCCGCGACCTTGCGGCGGAGCTTCTCGATGTCGGCGCCCTTCTTGCCGATCACCACGCCCGGCCGGGCCGAGTGGATGGTGACGCGGCATTTCCGATGCGGCCGCTCGATGACGATGCGCGACACGGCGGCCTGCTTGAGCTGCTTGAGCAGCTCGGTCCGGATCGCCATGTCCTCGTGCATCAGCTTGCCGTACTCGTTCTTGCCGGCGAACCAGCGCGAATCCCAGGTACGGTTGATCCCGAGGCGCAGCCCGATCGGATTGACCTTCTGACCCATGGGGCTCTCCTCAGGATGCGGCGGCTTCGACCTGACGAACGACGATCGTCAGGTGCGAGAACGGCTTCAGAATCTTGCCCGAGCGACCACGGCCGCGCGGCACAAAGCGCTTGATCACCAGCGCCTTGCCCACGTGGGCCTGCGACACGACCAGGTCGTCGATGTCGAGGTCGTGGTTGTTCTCGGCGTTGGCGATCGCCGACTGCAGGCACTTGCGGACGTCGCGGGCGATGCGCTTGCGCGAGAACTCGAGGTCGGCGAGCGCAGTCTGCACCTTCTTGCCGCGAATGAGTTGCGCGACCAGATTGAGCTTCTGCGGAGAGACCCGGAGCATCCGGGCCACCGCCTTCGCCTCGTTGTCCGGGAGGCTGCGGGGACGTGCTGTCTTGCTCATCTCTCGTTCCCTCGCCTCACGCCCGCTTGGCTTTCTTGTCGCCCGAGTGGCCGTGGAACGTGCGGCTCGGCGAGAACTCGCCGAACTTGTGCCCGACCATCTCCTCGGTGACCAGCACGGGGACGTGCTTGTGGCCGTTGTGGACCCCGAAGGTCAGCCCCACGAACTGCGGCAGGATCGTCGACCGCCGGGACCAGATCTTGATCACGTCGTGACGGCCGGACGAGCGGGCGGCTTCCGCCTTCTTGAGCAGATAGCCGTCGACGAACGGGCCTTTCCAGACGGAGCGCGCCATCTCGTGCTTCCTTACTTCTTCTTCCGCGCGTGGCGGCTGGAAACGATGAACTTCGTGGTGCTCTTGTTCTTGCGGGTCTTCTTGCCCTTGGTCGGGAAGCCCCACGGAGACACCGGATGCCGGCCGCCCGAGGTGCGGCCTTCGCCGCCGCCGTGCGGGTGATCGACGGGGTTCATCGCGACGCCGCGGTTGTGCGGCCGCTGACCGAGCCAGCGGGAGCGTCCCGCCTTGCCGATCGAGGTGTTCATGTGGTCCGGGTTCGACACCGCACCGACGGTCGCCATGCAGCGGCCGTGCACCAGGCGCTGCTCGGACGAGTTCATGCGCAGGATGACGTAGTCACGGTCGCGGCCGACGATCTGCGCATAGGTGCCGGCCGAGCGGGCGATCTGGCCGCCCTTGCCGATCTTCAGCTCGACATTGTGCACGATCGTGCCGATCGGCATCGAGGAGAGCGGCATCGCATTGCCCGGCTTCACGTCGACCCGCTCGCCGGAGACGACCGTGTCGCCGGGACCGAGGCGCTGCGGCGCCAGGATGTAGGCGAGCTCGCCGTCCTGATACTTGATCAGGGCGATGAAGGCCGAGCGACCCGGATCGTACTCGATCCGCTCGACGGTCGCCGGCTGGTCGTGCTTCGCCCGCTTGAAGTCGACGAGGCGCAGCGACTGCTTGTGGCCGCCGCCGCGGAAACGCACCGTGGTGCGGCCGGTGTTGTTGCGGCCGCCCGACGAGCTCTTGCCGACGGTCAGCGCCTTGACGGGCTTGCCCTTGTAGAGGCCCGAGCGGTCGACCAGAACGAGCTGACGCTGGCCCGGAGTGGTCGGCTTGTATGTCTTGAGTGCCATCGCCGTTTCCTCAGAGCCCGGTGGTCACGTCGATCCGGTGCCCCTCCTCGAGGGTCACGATCGCCTTCTTGACGTCCGAGGTCTCGCCCTTCACGCCGCGGAACCGGCGCAGCTTGCCCTTGCGGATCAGCGTGTTGACGGCCTTCACCTTGACGTCGAACAGCTTCTCCACCGCGTCCTTGATCTGCGGCTTGGTGGCGGTCTTGCGGACGTTGAAGAGCACCTGGTTGTGCTCGGACGCGACGGTGGCCTTCTCGGTGATGATCGGGCTGACGATCACGTCGTAGTGGCGCGGGTCTCGGGTGCTCATTTGAAGCGCGCCTCCAGCGCATCGACCGCGGCCCGCGTCAGCACCAGCTTGTTCCGACGCAGGATGTCGTAGACGTTGATGCCCTGGATCGGCAGCACGTCGATGTTCGGAATGTTGCGGGCCGCCAGCGAGAACTTCGACTCGAGCTCGGCGCCGTCGATGATCAGCGCGTTGGCGAGCCCGAGCTTCTCGAACCGCGCCTTGAGCGTCTTCGTCTTGCCGTCGTCGAGCGCCGCCTTGTCGAGCACGACGATGCCGCCGTCCTTCGCCTTGGCCGAGAGCGCGTGGCGCAGCGCCAGCGAGCGCACCTTCTTGGGCAGGTCGATCGCGTGGCTGCGCGGCTGCGGGCCGAAGGCGCGGCCGCCGCCGCGGAACTGCGGCACGCGGGCGGAGCCGTGACGGGCGCTGCCGGTGCCCTTCTGCTTGTACATCTTCTTGCCGGTGCGCCAGATCTCCGCGCGGTTCTTGACCGCGTGGGTGCCGGCCTGGCGGCGCGACAGCTGCCAGACGATGCAGCGCTGGATCAGGTCGGCGCGCGGCTCGAGACCGAAGATCTCGGCCGACAGGTCGATCGAGCCAGCGGTGTCGCCGTCGAGGGTGGTGACCGTGAATTCCATCTTACGCTCCCTCGCCCGGTGCCGCAGCCTCGGTCGCCTCGCCGGCCGGGATCGCGCCGTTCGCCGCACCGTCCTCGGTCGGCAGACGGAACTTGCCCGGACGCGGCGCGTCCTTCGGTAGCGACTTCTTCACGGCGTCGCGCACCGTGATCCAGCCGCCCTTGACGCCCGGCACCGCACCCTCGACGAGGATGAGGCCGCGGTCGACGTCCGTCTGAACCACCTTGAGGTTCAGCGTGGTCACCCGCTCGACGCCGAGATGGCCGGCCATCTTCTTGTTCTTGAAGGTCTTGCCCGGATCCTGCCGGCCGCCGGTCGAACCGTGCGAGCGGTGCGAGATCGACACGCCGTGCGAGGCGCGCAGGCCGCCGAAGTTCCACCGCTTCATCGGTCCGGCGAAGCCCTTGCCGGTCGAGGTGCCGGTGACGTCGACGAACTGACCGACCACGAAGTGATCGGCCGTGATCTCGGCGCCGACCGGGATCAGCGCGTCGTCGTTCACGCGGAACTCGACCACCTTGCGCTTGGGCTCGACCTTCGCCACGGCGAAGTGGCCGCGCTCGGCCTTGGGCGTGTTCTTCGGCTTCCGCGCGCCCGAGCCGAGCTGCATGGCGACGTAGCCGTTCTTGTCCATGGTGCGGTGAGCCACGACCTGGCACTTGGCCAGCCGGAGCACCGTGACGGGCACGTGCTCGCCCGCGTCGGTGTAGACGCGGGTCATACCGAGCTTCTGTGCGATCACACCGGAACGCATCGTTCTCGTCCCTTTCTGCGCTCTACCGTGTCGCGCCTTAGAGCTTGATCTCGACGTCGACGCCGGCGGCGAGGTCGAGCTTCATCAGGGCGTCCACGGTCTGCGGGGTCGGATCGACGATGTCGAGCAGCCGCTTGTGAGTGCGCATCTCGAACTGCTCGCGGCTCTTCTTGTCGACGTGCGGCGAGCGGTTGACGGTGAACTTCTCGATCTTGGTCGGCAGCGGGATCGGCCCGCGAACCTGCGCGCCCGTCCTCTTGGCCGTCGCCACGATCTCGCGCGTCGAGGCGTCGAGAATACGATGATCGAACGCCTTGAGGCGAATTCTGATGTTCTGGCCGTTCATGGTCTTCTCTGCCTCGATAGGCGCGAGTAGTGACTGCTTGGGGCGAATAGTGAGTAGCGAGTAGCGAGTAGCGAACGCCGTTCGCTACTCCCCATTCGCTATTCGCCGCTCACTCGATGATGCTGGCGACGACGCCGGCGCCGACCGTGCGGCCACCCTCGCGGATGGCGAAGCGCAGCTTCTCCTCCATGGCGATCGGCACGATCAGCTCGACCGTCATGGCGATGTTGTCGCCCGGCATCACCATCTCGGTGCCTTCCGGCAGGTGCACGACACCGGTCACGTCGGTGGTGCGGAAGTAGAACTGCGGGCGGTAGTTGGTGAAGAACGGCGTGTGGCGGCCGCCCTCCTCCTTGGTGAGGATGTAGGCCTCGGCCTTGAACTTGGTATGCGGCTTCACGGAGCCCGGCTTGCACAGCACCTGGCCGCGCTCGACGTCCTCGCGCTTGGTGCCGCGCAGCAGGCAGCCGACGTTGTCGCCCGCCTCGCCCTGGTCGAGCAGCTTGCGGAACATCTCGACGCCGGTGACCGTGGTCTTGACGGTCGGCTTGATGCCGACGATCTCGACTTCCTCGCCGACCTTCACGACGCCGCGCTCGATACGGCCGGTCACCACGGTGCCGCGGCCCGAGATCGAGAACACGTCCTCGACCGGCATCAGGAACGGCTGGTCCTTCGGACGATCCGGCTGCGGGATGTAGTCGTCGACCGCGGCCATCAGCTCGAGGATCGCGTTCTTGCCGAGCTTCTCGTCCTTGCCCTCGAGCGCCATCAGGGCCGAGCCCTTGATGATCGGGATCTTGTCGCCCGGGAAGTTGTACTTGGAGAGGAGCTCGCGGACCTCGAGCTCGACGAGCTCGAGCAGCTCCGGATCGTCGACCATGTCGACCTTGTTCATGAACACGACCAGCGCCGGCACGCCGACCTGGCGGGCGAGCAGGATGTGCTCGCGGGTCTGCGGCATCGGGCCGTCGGCGGCCGACACGACCAGGATCGCGCCGTCCATCTGGGCCGCGCCCGTGATCATGTTCTTCACGTAGTCGGCGTGCCCGGGGCAGTCGACGTGCGCGTAGTGGCGCTTCTGGGTCTGGTACTCGACGTGCGCGGTCGAGATGGTGATGCCGCGCGCCTTCTCTTCCGGAGCCTTGTCGATCTGGTCGTAGGCCGTGAACGTCGCGCCGCCCGTCTCGGCGAGGACCTTCGTGATCGCGGCCGTCAGCGTCGTCTTGCCGTGATCGACGTGCCCGATCGTGCCGATGTTGCAGTGGGGCTTGTTACGTTCGAACTTCTCTTTGGCCATCGGGACTCTCCGTTGCCTCTGGTCGTCTCTGTCGTTGCGGTCGTGGCGGTCAGGCTCGGCTCGCTCAGGCGAACTTGGCCTGGACCTCCTGAGCCACGTTGTTCGGAACCTGCTCGTAGTGGTCGAACTGCATGGTGAACGTGGCTCGTCCCTGCGACATCGACCGCAGGGTGTTGACGTAGCCGAACATGTTGGCGAGCGGCACCATCGCGTTCACGACGTTGGCGTTGCCACGCATGTCCTGGCCCTGGATCTGGCCGCGGCGGGAATTGAGATCCCCGATGACCGAGCCCGTGTAATCCTCGGGCGTCACGACCTCGACCTTCATGATCGGCTCGAGCAGCACCGACCCGCCCTTCTGCAGGGCTTCGCGCAGCGCGGCGCGCGACGCGATCTCGAACGCGAGCGCCGACGAGTCGACGTCGTGATACTTGCCGTCGATGAGCGACACCTTGAGGTCGACCACCGGGAAGCCGGCGAGCACGCCGGAGCCGAGGACCGAGTTGAGGCCCTTCTCGACGCCCGGGATGTACTCCTTCGGCACCGCGCCGCCGATGATCGCGTTCTCGAACGTGAAACCGGAGCCCGGCTCGCTCGGCTCGACCTGGATCTTCACGCCGGCGAACTGGCCGGAGCCGCCCGTCTGCTTCTTGTGGACGTAGTCGATCGTGACCGGCTTGGTCAGCTTCTCGCGATAGGCCACCTGCGGCGCGCCGATGTTGGCGTCGACCTTGTAGGTGCGCTTGAGGATGTCGACCTTGATGTCGAGATGCAGCTCGCCCATCCCCTTGAGGATGGTCTGGCCGGACTCCTGGTCGGTCGACACGCGGAAGGACGGGTCCTCGGCCGCGAGCTTGGCGAGCGCGACGCCGAGCTTCTCCTGGTCGGCCTTCGACTTCGGCTCGATGGCGATCTCGATGACGGGGTCCGGGAACTCCATCTTCTCGAGGATCACCTGATTGTTCGGATCGCACAGCGTGTCGCCGGTGCGAGCCTCCTTCAGGCCGGCCAGCGCGACGATATCGCCCGCATAGGCTTCCTTGATGTCCTCGCGGTTGTTGGCGTGCATCAGCAGCATGCGGCCGATGCGCTCCTTGCGCTCGCGCGTCGAGTTGACGACGCCCGTGCCCGACTGGAGGATGCCCGAGTAGATGCGGCAGAACGTGATGGTCCCGACGAACGGGTCGTCCATGATCTTGAAGGCGAGCGCGGCGAGCGGCTGGGTGTCCTCGGGCGGACGCACCACCTCGTTGCCCTTGGGGTCGATGCCCTTGATGGCCGGCACGTCGATCGGCGACGGCAGGAAGTCCACCACGGCGTCGAGCAGCGGCTGCACGCCCTTGTTCTTGAAGGCCGAGCCGCACAGCACCGGATAGAAGGCACCGGTGATCACCGCCTTGCGGATCAGGCGGCGCAGCGTCGCCTCGTCGGGCTCGTTGCCCTCGAGGTAGGCCGTCATCACGTCGTCGTCGAGCTCGACGGCGGCCTCGATCATCATCTCGCGATATTCTTTGGCCTGGTCGAGCAGGTCGGCCGGGATCTCGACGTCCTTGTAGCTGGCGCCGAGCGTCTCGTCGTCCCACACCACCGCGACCATGCGGATCAGGTCGATGAGGCCCTTGAACTGGCTCTCGGCACCGATCGGCAGCTGGATCGCCACCGGCTTGGCGCCGAGGCGGGTCTTGATGTCGTCGAGGCACTTGAAGAAGTCGGCCCCGATCTTGTCCATCTTGTTGGCGAAGACGATCCGCGGAACCTTGTACTTGTCGCCCTGGCGCCACACCGTCTCGGTCTGCGGCTCGACGCCCTGGTTGGAGTCGAGCACGCATACGGCGCCGTCGAGCACGCGCAAGCTGCGCTCCACCTCGATGGTGAAGTCGACGTGCCCGGGCGTGTCGATGATGTTCAGGCGCTTGCCCCGCCAGAAGGCGGTCGTCGCGGCCGACGTGATCGTGATGCCGCGCTCCTGCTCCTGCTCCATCCAGTCCATGGTGGCGGCGCCCTCATGGACCTCGCCGATCTTGTGGCTCTTCCCGGTGTAGTAGAGGATCCGCTCCGTGGTCGTCGTCTTGCCGGCATCGATGTGGGCCATGATGCCGAAATTGCGGTAGTCCTCGATCGGATGCTGGCGCGCCACGGGGGGATCTCCTTCAATGTCTCTCGAGCTTCGCCCGCATCACCAGCGGTAGTGCGAGAACGCGCGGTTCGCTTCCGCCATGCGGTGCGTGTCCTCGCGCTTCTTCACCGCGTTGCCGCGGTTGTTGGAGGCGTCGAGCAGCTCGGCCGAGAGCCGCTCCGTCATCGTCTTCTCGTTGCGGTCGCGCGCCGCCGAGATCAGCCAGCGGATGCCGAGCGCCTGGCGGCGGTCGGTCCGGACCTCGACCGGCACCTGGTAGGTGGCGCCGCCGACGCGCCGCGAGCGCACCTCGATGGCCGGCATCACGTTGTCGAGCGCCGTCTGGAAGACCGACAGCGGGTTGCTCTTGGTCTTGCCCTCGATGATGTCGAAGGCGCCGTAGACGATCGCCTCCGCGGCCGACTTCTTGCCGGCGTACATGATCGAGTTCATGAACTTGGTGACGACGACGTTCCCGAACTTCGGATCCGGGAGGATTTCGCGCTTGTCTGCACGGTGACGACGAGACATTGGCTCTCTTTTCCTTCGTCATGGCCGGGCTCGTCCCGGCCATCCACGTCAGAATTCCTCTTGTCGATCCCGGGCCTCGCTGCGCTCGCCCGGGATGACCCTCGCTATGCTCGGGTCACTTCGGCCGCTTCGCGCCGTACTTCGAACGGCGCTGCTTGCGGTTCTTGACGCCCTGGGTGTCGAGCACGCCGCGCAGGATGTGGTAGCGCACGCCCGGCAGATCCTTCACGCGGCCGCCGCGGATCATCACGACCGAGTGCTCCTGCAGATTGTGGCCCTCGCCCGGGATGTAGCCGATCACCTCGAACCCGTTGGTGAGGCGCACCTTGGCGACCTTGCGGAGCGCCGAGTTCGGCTTCTTCGGCGTCGTCGTGTAGACGCGCGTGCAGACGCCGCGCTTCTGCGGGCTCTGCTGGAGGGCCGGCACCTTCTTGCGCGCCCGCTGCGGGACCCGCGGATTACGGATGAGCTGATTGATCGTCGGCATCGCTCGCCTTCAGTCTCCCTGCGGGTGTTCCCCGCCCAGCGGGTTTTTCCCGACAACGCGGGTTTCCCCGCCTAACAGGCCCCCGTTTCCGGGTTGCCCGCCCGCGCCGAAACGTTCACGTCCGCGCTCGCGCGCAAACGCAACCTGCGCCAACCCCCGCTGGAGGGGATGGCGCCCCATCGACAGAGGACCGCGCGGCGTCACCGCCTCGCGGTCGTGTACCCAGGACTGACAGTCGTGTGTCAGCGGCAGCGTTTGAGCGTCAATCGTCGAGGCTGCAGTGTCTCGCCGTCGAAGTCGGACCTAAAGGCGCCGAATTCGTAGTCGCGAGACGAGCCGTTCCGATCAGCGAAGCTCACCGCCTGCCGAAAAGTGGGCGGGTTTTAACGGCCACACCCCGTGAAGTCAAGCGCCAACGGCTTCGCGACGGAGAGGTTTCTCCCTGTACGGCCCGCGGCCTGACGCTTCGATCACGGCGCCGGATCGAGGCCGACCACGGCGCCCTCGTGGCTGCGCAAGTATATTTCTCCGACGACCTCCTCGCCGTCACGATCGGCCGACGACGACACGAGAATCCGTCCGTTCGAGACGGCGCCCCGCACCGTTAGGCTGACCGGCTCGGCGCCGAGATTGAGGGCGACCATGATGCGATCCTGATCGAGCGAGCGGACATAGACGAGAAGGTCGCCGCTCGCCGCGATCGGCTCGTAGCTGCCGCGGGTGAGCGCCGGCCGGCGCCGGCGCAGAGCGATCAGGCGGCGGTAGAGATTGAACAAAGAACCGGCGTCATCGCGTTGATTTTCAACGTTTTCGACATCCGAATCGGCAGCCGTCGGGAGCCACGGCTCGGCCTCCGTGAAGCCGGCCGACTCGCCCCGCTCCCACTGCATTGGCGTGCGGCAGCCGTCGCGCCCGACGCCGATTCCCGGCACGTTCTTCTCATAGGGATCACGCACCCGGTCCGGCGGAATGGCGACGTCGACCATCCCGATCTCCTCGCCGTAGTAGATGGTCGGCGTCCCGCGCAGGGTGAGCAGCAGCATCGCGGCGACGCGGAGCTGCTCGCGGCCGATTCGGCTGCCGACTCGCGGGCGGTCGTGATTCCCCAGCACCCAGTTCGGCCAGCCGCCGCTCGGCAACGAGGCTTCGTACTCCTCGACCAGCTGGGCGATTCGCCGCGCGTCCCAGGGCGCGTTCAGTAGCGCGAAATTGAACGGCAGATGGGCGCCCGAGAGGTCCGTCCCGTAATACGCGACGAGGCGCTCGATCGGCAGGTAGATCTCGCCGATCAAGACCCGCTCCTCGAACTCCTCGACCACCCGCCGCATCCCGGCGATGACGTCGTGCACCTCGGGACGATCGGTGGTGTACAGCGGCACCACCGACTCGACCGGCGGCCGCCCCGGACGCCAGTCCGGGTTCGGCGGATTGTCGCGGAACTCCTCGTCCTTGATCAGATGCCAGATGACGTCGACCCGGAACCCGTCGACGCCGCGCTTCAGCCAGAACCGCATGACGTCGTGGACGGCCTCGCGCACCTTCGGATTGCGCCAGTTGAGGTCGGGCTGAGCCTTCAGGAAGGCATGGTAGTAGTACTGGCCGGTCGCGGGATCGAACTCCCAGGCGCTGCCGCCGAACTCCGACAGCCAGTTGGTCGGCGGGCCGCCGTCCGGCGCCGGATCGCGCCAGATATACCAGTCCCGCTTCGGGTTGTCGCGCGACGACCGGCTCTCCTCGAACCACGGGTGGTGGTCGGAGGTGTGGTTGGGCACGAGGTCGAGCAGCACCTTGAGGCCGTGCCCGTGCGCCGCGGCGAGCAGCGCGTCGAAGTCGTCGAGCGTGCCGAAGATCGGATCGATGCCGGTGTAGTCGGCGATGTCGTAGCCGAAGTCCGCCATCGGCGAGGGAAAGATCGGCGACAGCCAGAGCGCGTCGACGCCGAGCTCGACCAGATGGGGCAGCCGTCGCAGGATGCCGGCGAGGTCACCGATCCCGTCGCCGTTCGCGTCCTGAAACGAGCGCGGATAGATCTGGTAGAGAATGCCGGTCTGCCACCACGGCGCGGGCCGCCCGGAGGCAATTTCGGTCGTCGTGTGGTCGGATGTGGTCCGTTCGGCCAGCGCGTCCATGGCGGCCCCCTCTTCGTCCATCGGCATACCGGTAGACGAACGCAGCCGAAGCGACCCGGTTCGCCGCTTTTTTTGCAGAGCAGCGCAGTTTCGTAGGGTTGGCCGAGGGATGCCCCCGGCGGGCCGTGCCCAGACGGTCGGTCGCCGCACGTCGAGACGCCGAGGCGAGGACAGCTTAGGCACGGCGCGTTGCCCGCCTCGTCCCCCCCCCCCAAAGCAAAAGAGCCGCCCCGAGGGGCGGCTCTTTCTCGTTGTAGCTTACTCCGCGGCGGGCAGTGCCGCCGGCTGCTCCGGCGGCTTGTCCGACGACACCTTCTCGCGCTCTTCGAGGATGAGCGAGTCGCGCTTGCTGGCGATCTCGCGCAGCACGTTCATCTGGGCGCCGGTGCCGGCCGGGATCAGGCGGCCGACGATGACGTTCTCCTTGAGCCCATCCAGCGTGTCCGCCTTGCCGGCGACCGCCGCCTCGGTGAGCACGCGGGTGGTCTCCTGGAACGACGCCGCCGAGATGAAGGACCGGGTCTGCAGCGAGGCCTTGGTGATGCCGAGCAGGACCGGATGTGCCTTCGCCTCCTTCTTGCCCTCCTCGTGAGCGCGGGCGTTGACCTCGTCGAACTCGACCCAGTCGATCTGCTCGCCTTGGATCAGGTCGGTCTCGCCGGCGTCGTCCACCTCGACCTTCTGCAGCATCTGGCGAACGATCACCTCGATGTGCTTGTCGTTGATCTGCACGCCCTGCAGCCGGTAGACCTCCTGGATCTCGTTGACCAGATAGGCCGCCAGCTCCTCGACACCCTTGACCGCGAGAATGTCGTGCGGGGCGGGATTGCCCTCGACGATGTAGTCGCCCTTCTCGATGAGATCGCCGTCCTGCAGATGGACGTGCTTGCCCTTCGGGATCAGGTACTCGCGCGGCTCGACGTCCTTCTCGTTCGGCTCGATGGTGAGCCGCCGCTTGTTCTTGTAGTCGCGCCCGAACCGCACCGTGCCGGAGATCTCGGCGATGACCGCGGCCTCCTTCGGCCGCCGCGCCTCGAACAGCTCCGCCACCCGCGGCAGACCGCCGGTGATGTCGCGGGTCTTGGCGCTCTCGGTCGGCATGCGCGCGATGGCGTCGCCGGCCTTCACCTTGGTGCCCGGATCGACCGAGAGGATGCAGTCGACGGCGAGCTGGTAGCGCGCGTCGCCGCCGCGAGCCAGCTTCATCACCTTGCCCTCGTCGTCCTTGATGACGATCGAGGGGCGCAGGTCCTGGCCGCGGCCGGAGGCCCGCCAGTCGATGACAACGCGCTTGGCGATGCCGGTCGACTCGTCGAGCGTCTCGGACATCGACTGGCCTTCGACCAGATCCTCGAAGCCGATAGTGCCCTCCGCCTCGGTCAGGATCGGCCGGGTGTAGGGATCCCACTCGGCGATGCGCTGGCCGCGCTTGATCTTGTCGCCCTCGTCGACCTTGACGCGCGAGCCGTACTGGATGCGGTGGACGGCGCGCTCGGTGCCGTCCTGATCCACCACCACCACGGCCATGTTGCGGGCCATGGCGATCAGCTCGCCGTCGGAGTTCCGCGCCATGCTGCGGTTCTTGATCCGGATCGTGCCTTCGAAGTTCGACTCGATGAAGGACTGCTCCGAGATCTGCGCCGCACCGCCGATGTGGAACGTGCGCATGGTGAGCTGGGTGCCCGGCTCGCCGATCGACTGCGCCGCGATGACGCCGACCGCCTCGCCCATGTTGACCGGCGTGCCGCGGGCGAGATCGCGCCCGTAGCAGGCGCCGCACACGCCCGAGGTGGTCTCGCAGGTGAGAACGGAGCGGATCTTCAGCTCCTGCACGCCCGCCGTCACGATCTTCTCGACGTCACGCTCGTCGAGGAGCGTGTTGCGCGGCACGATCAGCTCGCCCGACGACGGGTCGCGCACGTCCTCGGCCACGGTGCGGCCGAGGATGCGGCTGCCCAGCGACGCCACCACGGTGCCGGCGTCGATGATGGCCCGCACCTTGATGCCGCCCGTCGTGCCGCAGTCGTCGGTCGTGATGATGCAGTCCTGCGCGACGTCGACGAGACGCCGGGTCAGGTAGCCCGAGTTGGCGGTCTTGAGCGCCGTGTCGGCGAGGCCCTTGCGGGCGCCGTGGGTCGAGTTGAAGTACTCGAGAACCGACAGGCCTTCCTTGAAGTTCGAGATGATCGGGCTCTCGATGATCTCGCCCGACGGCTTGGCCATCAGGCCGCGCATGCCGGCGAGCTGGCGCATCTGGGCGGGCGAACCGCGCGCTCCGGAGTGGGCCATCATGTAGATCGAGTTGATCGGCACCTCGCGGCCCGTCGTCTCGTCCTTCCGGACCGCCGAGATCTCGCGCATCATCTCGTCGGCGATCTGCTCGGTGCACTTCGACCAGGCGTCGACGACCTTGTTGTACTTCTCGCCCTGGGTGATCAGGCCTTCGAGGAACTGCTGCTCGAAGTCCTTCGCCTCGGTGCGGGTCTTGTCGACGATCTCCCACTTCTTGCGCGGCACCACCATGTCGTCCTTGCCGAACGAGATGCCGGCCTTGAAGGCGTGGTGGAAGCCGAGCGCCATGATGCGATCGCAGAAGATCACGGTCTCCTTCTGGCCGCAGTGGCGGTAGACCGTGTCGATCATGTTGGAGATCTCCTTCTTCGTCATCAGCTTGTTGACGACGTCGAAGGGAACCTTGCGGTGGCGCGGCAGCACCTGGCCGAGGATCACCCGGCCCGGCGTGGTGTCGTAGATGCGCGACACCTCGACACCGTTCTCGTCGAGACCGATCCAGCGGTACTTGATCTTGGTGTGCAGCGTGACGGCGCGCTCGCCGATCGCGTGCTCGATCTCGGCCATGTTCGAGAAGGCCTTGCCCTGCCCCGGCTCGTTCTCGCGAATGAGCGACAGGTAGTAGAGGCCGAGAACGATGTCCTGCGACGGCACGATGATGGGCGAGCCGTTGGCGGGGTGCAGGATGTTGTTGGTCGACATCATCAGCACGCGCGCCTCGAGCTGCGACTCGAGCGACAGCGGGACGTGCACGGCCATCTGGTCGCCGTCGAAGTCGGCGTTGAAGGCGGCGCAGACCAGCGGATGCAGCTGGATCGCCTTGCCCTCGATCAGCACCGGCTCGAACGCCTGGATGCCGAGGCGGTGCAGGGTCGGGGCGCGGTTCAGGAGCACCGGATGCTCGCGGATGACCTCGTCCAGGATGTCCCAGACCTCCGGCTTCTCCTTCTCGACGAGCTTCTTGGCCTGCTTCACCGTGGTCGACAGGCCCTTGGCGTCGAGTCGCGAGTAGATGAACGGCTTGAACAGCTCGAGCGCCATCTTCTTGGGCAGGCCGCACTGGTGCAGCTTGAGCTCGGGACCGACGACGATCACCGAGCGGCCCGAATAGTCGACGCGCTTGCCGAGCAGGTTCTGGCGGAACCGGCCCTGCTTGCCCTTCAGCATGTCGGCGAGCGACTTCAGCGGGCGCTTGTTGGCGCCCGTGATGACGCGGCCGCGGCGGCCGTTGTCGAACAGCGCGTCGACGGCCTCCTGCAGCATCCGCTTCTCGTTGCGGATGATGATGTCCGGCGCGCGCAGCTCGATCAGCCGCTTGAGGCGGTTGTTGCGGTTGATGACGCGGCGATAGAGATCGTTCAGATCCGAGGTCGCGAAGCGGCCGCCGTCGAGCGGGACGAGCGGGCGCAGATCCGGCGGGATCACCGGCACGACGGTGAGGATCATCCACTCCGGCTTGTTGCCGGACTGGGTGAAGGCCTCGATCAGCTTGAGCCGCTTGGCGAGCTTCTTCGGCTTCAGGTCGGAGGTCGACTCGGCGATCTCCTTGCGCAGATCCGTCGCGAGCTTGTCGAGGTCCATGCCCTTGAGCAGCTCGCGGATCGCCTCGGCGCCGATCATCGCCGTGAAGCTGTCCGCCCCGTACTCGTCCTGCGCCCGCAGATACTCCTCCTCGGAGAGCAGCTGACGGTTCTGCAGGGGCGTGAGGCCCGGCTCGAGCACCACGTAGTACTCGAAATAGAGGATCCGCTCGAGATCCTTCAGGGTCATGTCGAGCAGCAGGCCGATGCGGCTCGGCAGCGACTTCAGGAACCAGATATGCGCCACCGGAGCGGCGAGCTCGATGTGGCCCATCCGCTCGCGCCGCACCCGCGAGAGCGTCACCTCGACGCCGCACTTCTCGCAGATGATGCCCTTGTACTTCATGCGCTTGTACTTGCCGCACAAGCACTCGTAGTCCTTGATCGGACCGAAGATGCGGGCGCAGAACAGGCCGTCGCGCTCCGGCTTGAAGGTCCGGTAGTTGATGGTCTCCGGCTTCTTGATCTCGCCGTAGGACCACGACAGAATCTTTTCCGGGCTCGCGATCGAGATACGGATCTGGTCGAATACCTGGGCCGGCACCTGCGGCCCGAAAAGATTCATGACCTCTTGATTCATCGCTGTCTCCACACTTGGTGGGGTCCGACCGACGACCGATCCTCGGATCGTTCCGCCGCCGCCGAGTCGTTCCTTTGAAAACCGCCCGTGACGAACGCACGCGGGCACCGCGCCGCGGCGGGGGGCCGCGGGGCGGGAGGGCCGGGTGTCACCCGGCCCGCGAAACCGTCACTCGGCCGCCTCCGCGGTGTCGTTCGGGCCGCGCTGGTTCTTGGAGTTGTGCAGGTCGACGTTGAGGCCGAGCGAGCGCATCTCCTTGACCAGCACGTTGAACGACTCCGGGATGCCCGCCTCGAAGGTGTCGTCGCCGCGCACGATCGACTCGTAGGCCTTGGTGCGGCCGGCGACGTCGTCGGACTTCACGGTGAGCATCTCCTGCAGCGTGTAGGCGGCCCCGTAGGCCTCCAGCGCCCAGACCTCCATTTCGCCGAAACGCTGCCCGCCGAACTGCGCCTTGCCGCCCAGCGGCTGCTGGGTGACGAGCGAGTACGGGCCGATCGAGCGGGCGTGGATCTTGTCGTCGACCAGGTGGTGCAGCTTGAGCATGTAGATGTAGCCCACCGTCACCTTGCGATCGAACTGATCGCCGGTGCGGCCGTCGTACAGCGTCACCTGGCCGGAGCGGTCGAGCCCGGCGAGATTGAGCATGGTCTCGATGTCGTGCTCCTTGGCGCCGTCGAACACCGGAGTGGCGATCGGCACGCCCTTGCGCAGGTTGGAGCCGAGCTCGACGAGCTCGCTGTCGCCCAGCGACTGGATGGTCCTGTCGTCGCCGTAGACGTTGTCGAGCGTCTCCTTGAGCGGCTTGAGATCGGCGCGCGCGTAGTAGGCGTCGATCGCCTCGCCGATGCGCTTGCCGAGGCCGGCGCAGGCCCAGCCCAGATGCGTCTCGAGGATCTGCCCGACATTCATGCGGCTCGGCACGCCGAGCGGGTTGAGCACGATGTCGACCGGCTGGCCGTCGCCCAGGAAAGGCATGTCCTCGGCCGGCACGATCTTCGACACCACGCCCTTGTTGCCGTGACGGCCGGCCATCTTGTCGCCCGGCTGGATCTTGCGCTTCACGGCGACGAAGACCTTGACCATCTTCATCACGCCGGGCGGCAGCTCGTCGCCGCGCTGCAGCTTCTCGACCTTGTCGAGGAAGCGCTGCTCCAGGCCCTTCTTGCTCTCCTCGTAGGACTTCCGGATCGCCTCGATCTCGCTCATCAGCCGATCGTCGGCGGTGGCGAACAGCCACCACTGCGAGCGCGGATACTCGTCGAGCGAGGCGCGGACGATCTTGGTGTCCTTCTTGAAGCCCTTCGGGCCGGCGATCGCGGTCTTGCCGTCGAGCAGCTCGGCGAGGCGGCCGTAGACGTTGCGGTCGAGGATCGCCTGCTCGTCGTCGCGGTCCTTGGCGAGACGCTCGATCTCCTCGCGCTCGATGGCGAGCGCGCGCTCGTCCTTCTCGACGCCGTGGCGGTTGAACACCCGCACCTCGACGACCGTGCCCTGGACGCCCGGCGGCACCCGAAGCGAGGTGTCGCGCACGTCTGACGCCTTCTCGCCGAAGATGGCGCGCAGGAGCTTCTCCTCCGGCGTCATCGGGCTCTCGCCCTTCGGCGTGATCTTGCCGACCAGGATGTCGCCGGCATGGACCTCGGCACCGATGTAGACGATGCCGGCCTCGTCGAGATTCTTGAGCGCCTCTTCCGAGACGTTCGGGATGTCGCGGGTGATCTCCTCCGGCCCGAGCTTGGTGTCGCGGGCCATCACCTCGAACTCTTCGATGTGGATCGACGTGAACACGTCGTCCTTCACGATCCGCTCGGAGAGCAGGATCGAATCCTCGAAGTTGTAGCCGTTCCACGGCATGAACGCGACGAGCACGTTGCGGCCGAGGGCGAGCTCGCCGAGCTCGGTCGAGGGACCGTCGGCGATGATGTCGCCCTTCGCCACCGAGTCGCCCACCTTCACCAGCGGACGCTGGTTGATGCAGGTGTTCTGGTTCGAGCGCTGGAACTTCTGCAGCCGGTAGATGTCGACGCCCGACTTGGTCGGGTCGAGATCTTCCGTCGCGCGCACCACGATGCGGGTGGCGTCCACCTGGTCGATCACGCCGGTGCGGCGCGCCGCGATGGCGGCGCCCGAGTCACGCGCGACCACGCCCTCCATGCCGGTGCCGACGAACGGCGCCTCGGCGCGCACCAGCGGCACGGCCTGCCGCTGCATGTTCGAGCCCATCAGGGCGCGGTTGGCGTCGTCGTTCTCGAGGAACGGGATGAGCGCCGCGGCGACCGAGACGAGCTGCTTGGGCGACACGTCCATGTAGTCGACGCGGTCCGGCGGCATCATCAGCACGTCGCCGGCGTGGCGACAGACGATCAGATCCTCGGTGAACTTGCCGTCGGCATCGACCGGCTGGTTGGCCTGGGCGACGTAGTAGCGCCCCTCCTCCATGGCCGACAGGTAGATTACCTCGTCGCTGACCCGGCCGTCCTTGACGCGCCGGTAAGGGGCCTCGATGAAGCCGTACTTGTTCACCCGCGCGTAGGTGGCGAGCGAGTTGATCAGGCCGATGTTCGGGCCTTCCGGCGTCTCGATCGGGCAGATGCGGCCGTAGTGGGTCGGGTGCACGTCGCGCACCTCGAAGCCGGCGCGCTCGCGCGTCAGACCGCCCGGGCCGAGCGCCGACAGGCGGCGCTTGTGGGTGATCTCGGACAGCGGGTTGGTCTGGTCCATGAACTGCGAGAGCTGCGACGAGCCGAAGAACTCGCGCACCGCCGCCGCCGCCGGCTTGGCGTTGATCAGGTCCTGCGGCATCACGGTGCCGATGTCGACCGAGCTCATCCGCTCCTTGATGGCGCGCTCCATGCGCAGGAGGCCGATGCGGTACTGGTTCTCCATCAGCTCGCCGACCGAGCGGACGCGCCGGTTGCCGAGATGGTCGATGTCGTCGATCTGGCCCTTGCCGTCGCGCAGATCCACCAGCGTCCTGATCACGCCGAGGATGTCGTCCTTGCGCAGCACCCGGATGGTGTCGGGGCACTGCAGGTCGAGGCGCATGTTCATCTTCACGCGGCCGACCGCCGAGAGGTCGTAGCGCTCGCTGTCGAAGAACAGCGACTGGAACATCGCGCTCGCGGTGTCGATGGTCGGCGGCTCGCCCGGCCGCATCACCCGGTAGATGTCGAACAGGGCGTCCTCGCGCCGCATGTTCTTGTCGACCGCGAGCGTGTTGCGGATGTAGGCGCCGATGTTCACGTGGTCGATGTCGAGGACCGGGACGTCCTTGTAGCCGACCTCGGAGAGCAGCTTCAGGGTCTTCTCGGTGATCTCCTCGCCGGCCTCGACGTAGATCTCGCCCGTGTTGGCGTTGACGAGATCCTCGGCGATGTAGGAGCCGATCAGCTCGTCGTCGGTCATCCGCAGCGCCTTGAGACCCTTCTCCTGGAGCAGGCGCGCCTGACGGACCGTGATCTTCTTGCCGGCCTCGACCACCACCTTGCCGGTGTCGGCGTCGACCAGATCGTTGATCGCCTTGTAGCCCTTCATCCGGTTGGCGTCGAAGGGCACGCGCCAGCCGTCCTTGGTCTTCTTGTAGACGATCTGGCTGTAGAAGGTGTTGAGGATCTCCTCGCCGTCCATGCCGAGCGCGTACATGAGCGACGTCACCGGAATCTTCCGGCGCCGGTCGATGCGCGCATAGACGATGTCCTTGGCGTCGAACTCGATGTCGAGCCAGGAGCCGCGATACGGGATGATGCGGGCCGCGAACAGGAGCTTGCCCGAGGAGTGGGTCTTGCCCTTGTCGTGGTCGAAGAACACGCCCGGCGAGCGGTGCATCTGGGAGACGATGACGCGCTCGGTGCCGTTGACGATGAAGGTGCCGTTGTTGGTCATGAGCGGAATGTCGCCCATGTAGACATCCTGCTCCTTGATGTCCTTGACCGACTTGGCGCCCGTCTCCTCGTCCACGTCGAACACGATCAGCCGCAGCGTCACCTTGAGGGGCGCGGCATAGGTCATGCCGCGCTGGCGGCACTCGTCCACGTCGTACTTGGGCGGCTCGAACTCGTAGCGCACGAACTCGAGCTGCGCCGTGTTCGAGAAGTCGGAGATCGGGAACACCGACTTGAAGACGGCCTGCAGCCCTTCGTCCGGCCGCCCGCCTTTCGGTTCCTGGATCAGCAGAAACTGGTCGTAGGACGCCTTCTGAACCTCGATGAGGTTCGGCATCTCCGCCACTTCCTGAATCTTGCCGAAGAACTTGCGAACCCGCTTACGACCGGTGAACGTCTCTGCCATCGTGGCCTCTCGCTTCCTCCGACGGCCGAAATGGCCGCGGGGGGCTTCCGGGCGCATGCGAGCGCTGCCGGAAGCGGCATGCCGGGGGGCTCTTCGCGACGTCTCCCGCGACTCGTCCGCGCGCCCGCCGTTAAGGTCGGGCGGCCCGGGCTTGCCCGGACCGCTCACTCGTCAATTCAATCCCGGCGCACCGCGAAGCTGGCACAACCGGGGTAACGCAAACCTCGTGCCACCCGTGCGGACGGCGTCGACTCCGCAATATAGGAACGGAATCGATTGACAAAGCTCACGATTACTTGAGTTCGACCTTGGCGCCCACCTTCTCGAGGGTCGCCTTGATCTTCTCGGCCTCGTCCTTGTTGACGCCTTCCTTGACCGGCTTCGGGGCGCCCTCGACCAGGTCCTTGGCCTCCTTCAGGCCGAGACCGGTGAGCGCACGCACCTCCTTGATGACCTCGATCTTCTTGTCACCGGCGGCGGCCAGGATGACGTTGAACTCGGTCTTCTCCTCGACCGGCGCCGCGGCGGCGGCAGCCGGGCCGGCCGCGACGGCCACGGCGGCGGCGGCGGACACGCCCCACTTCTCCTCGAGCAGCTTGGCCAGCTCGGCCGCCTCGAGGACGGTGAGGCTCGACAGGTCGTCAACGATCTTCTGCAGATCAGCCATTGCAGTCAGTCCTTGTTGGTTTCGACTAGTTCGGGTTGGCGAGCGTCACGCCTCGCCCTTGCTGGCATAAGCCTGAACCACCCGCGCGAGCTTGCCGGCCGGCGCATTGACGAGCTGGGCCACCTTGGTCGCCGGGGCCTGCACGAGGCCGACGATCTTTGCGCGGAGTTCGTCGAGAGACGGCAGCGTGGCCAGGGCCTTGACGCCGTCGGGGTTCAGGGCGGTCTTCCCCATCGCTCCGCCGAGGATGACGAACTTGTCGTTCGCCTTGGCGAAGTCGGAGACGACCTTCGGCGCTGCGATCGGATCACCCGAGTAGGTGAGCACGGTCGGCCCCTTGAGGAGGGGCGCGACGATCGCCGCGTCGGTGCCATCAAGAGCGATCTTGGCGAGACGGTTCTTGGCGACCTTCACCGACACGCCAGCCTGCTTGGCCTGCTTGCGCAGGGTCTGCATCTGGGCGACGGTCAGGCCGGCATAGTGAGCCACGACCACGACGTTGGAGGCCTTGAAGACCTCGTTCAGCGTCGTGACGAGCTCTTTCTTTGCCGCTCGATCCACGTCTTGCTCTCTCTGGTTGATGGCCGCGAGGGCCACCGGTTGCATCGACCGCCCCTGCTCCGCCTCTCGCGAAGCGGCACCGGGACGGCGCTTCTTGCCCTGTCCCCCTCGGGCGCGAGCGCGCCGTCGGGTCAACCCGAGTCGGAACCGTACGGGGTCTCCCCCGAAACCGATCTTCCCCGTCTGTGCAGGCCCTTGCAGAGCGGAATTAAGCGTCTGCCGTTGCCGTGGGGCGCGGGCGGAAGCACCTGCAGTCTCGGACAGGACCAACCGTTCGAACGGAACGGCCGCGCGCCGCGGAGAGTTGGCAGATCCGTCCCCTGGTCCCTTCAGATCGATCCCGTCGGATGCCCAAAAGGAACAGAGTCCTGTACCGCCAGATTTTCCGAGAACACGCAAGGGCGCGCCGACAAAGGGCCGGCACGCCCGTGGGGGCTATTTAACGAGTCGAAAGCGGTTTGCCAAGCCCCTCCTCTCCGGGGCCCGACGGAACCGGACGGAGCCGCAACGATCATCGGACCCGGCCCACAGCCAGGCGAGCCGACGGGCATTTCGATACGGGCGCATCGGACCGCCCGTGCCGCATGGCGTGCGCGGCCCGTCGGTGGGCGTGCGCAGCTGACGCGCGCTGCGCATCCGTCCGCCCCTTCTACGCGGTGATTATGTATAGAGTGTGAGCCGGGGATTTCGCCTGGGAGCGCATGGCGTGTCTCGACGGCGTGTCTTGACCGCACGAGAAGAGCCGGCCCCCGCCGGAGCAGGCGGCAGGGGCCAGTCTCTCGACCCGCGCGTGGCCACGGGAACGCCGGAGGCGTATGAGTGCGGTCTAGCACGCCACCCCTTGTTCCGGCCTTTCCGAAGTCCGTCGAATTGTTTCGGTTGTGACATTAGTTGTATGCGCGCGGTGCGCTTAATCCGGAAATGCGGGCTTCGACGTCGCGATCGTGCCCCGAACCTCGGAGTGTCCGCCCTTCGGACCGACCGGCCGGGGCAACCCGCTGGCGTCGCGCGGCAGGGTGATCCGGGCGACGAGCCCGTGCGGGCGCGCATCGAGGAGCGCGAGCGAGCCGCCATGCGCCGCCGCCACCACCTGGGCGATCGAGAGGCCGAGCCCGAACCCGGTGGTGCCGTCCATGCTGCGGGCGCTCTCGCCGCGCGCGAACGGACGCAGCATCGCGGCCTTCTGGGTGTCCGGAATGCCGGGGCCGTCGTCCTCCACGTCGATCTCGACCCGGTCCGCCGCGAGGCTCAGACGGACCGTTGCCCGCCCGGCGTAACGCACGGCGTTGTCGACGAGGTTCGTCACCGCCCGCTGCAGGTCGTCGGGGTGCCCCACGATCGCGGCGTGGTCCGGACCCGAATAGGTGACGGCGTGCCCGAGATCGGCGAACTGGTCGCACACCGTGGTCAGGCTGGCGGTCAGGTCGACCATGACGGGGGCCCGCGCCGACTGGCCGCCGCGCATGAAGACGAGGAGCGACTCGACCATCCCCCGCATCTGATCGAGGTCGGCGAGCGCCTGCGTCCGCAGGCTCTCGTCCTCGATGAACTCGCTGCGCAGCCGCAGCCGGGTGATCGGGGTGCGCAGATCGTGCCCGACCGCCGCCAGCATCCGGGACCGTTCCTCCACCATCGCTTTAACGCGCGCCCGCATCTCGTTGAGCGCACGCGCCGCGATCCGAATCTCCTGCGGCCCCCGCTCGGGCAGCGGGACGATCTCGCCGTCGGGCCTGAAGGCCTCGGCCGCCGTGGCGAAGGCGCGCAGCGGGCGCGTGAGGGCGAGCGCCGCCCAGCCGCTCAGCACGGTGACCAGGCTCGCCAGGATGAGGATCGAGACCTCCAGGGGGCCGAAGGGCGGCCGCCGTCGCGGGGCCACGGTCGCCGACAGGGCCGTACCGTCCCGCAGTCGCACCGTGATGCGACGCGGCGCGCCCGGCTCGGCCGGCGCCAGGGCCACGACCGTGACGCCGGCCGGCAAGGCGCGCAGCTCGCGTTCGAGCCCCCTCGACCCGGGCGCGGGCGGCGGCCCGCCGGCCGCGGGCGTGGCACCGGGCGGTTGCCTGGGACCGGGTGGCGGCAGGAGGCCCGGCAGCGGCGGCGCCGCCTCGGTGCGCATCAGGTCGAACTTCGGGAACGCGGTCGCGGCCCGCGCGATCAGGGCGTCGCGGCCGGCCCGATCGGCCTCGGCGAGTCGCACGAGCGCGACGAATTGCGCCGCCGTGTCGTCGCGGACCCGCCCGTCGTCGCGATCGCCGAGAAAGAACAGCAGCGTCAGCAGGCCATGGATGCCGAGGAGCGAGACCAGGACCAGCCCGGCGATCTGGGTGCCGATGGAGAGCGGGAACAGCCGGGCGAGCGCGCGCCTCATGACGCGACGGCGACCTCCGGCGTGAACACGTAGCCGCCGGACCGCACCGTCCGGATGATCTCGGGGTGATGCGGGTCGGGCTCGATCTTGCGCCGCAGACGGCTGATCAGCACGTCGATCGAGCGCTCGAAGGCGCCGGCCGCCCGTCCCTGCGTGAGGTCGAGGAGCTGGTCGCGCGACAGCACCCGCCCCGGGTGCTCGCACAGCGCCTGCAGGAGGTCGAACTCGCCGCCCGTGATCGCCACCGCCCCGCCCTCCGGATTGGTCAGCTTGGCGAGCCCGCAGTCGAGCCGCCAGCCGAGGAAGCTCAGCACGCGCGGACGCCGGCCGGCGGGACCGCGCAGCAGCGAGTCGCTGCGCCGCAGCACGGCGCGCACCCGGGCGAGCAGCTCGCGCGGGTTGAACGGCTTGGCCAGATAGTCGTCGGCGCCCATCTCGAGCCCGACGATGCGATCGACCTCCTCGCCGCGGGCCGACAGGATGATCACCGGCACGCTGGAGGCGTTGCGCAGCCGGCGGCACAGGCTCAGCCCGTCCTCGCCGGGCAGCATCAGGTCGAGCACGACGAGGTCGATCCGGCTCGTCCCCATCACCCGGTCCATCTCGCGGCCGTCGCCCGCGAGCGACACCCGGCATTCGTTGGCACGCAGATAGCGGGCGACGAGGCGGCTGATCTCCTGATCGTCCTCGACGACCAGGATATGCGGAGAGTCGGTCATTCGGGCCCCCGTTGGTCGTCTCGCATACGCATGTTCCGCCGGGTTCTGGCGCAGTTTTTTGTTTCCGTCTGTTTCCTTCACGTCTCGGGAAACGACTCGAAACAACTTCGCGAGCCGGGGCAACATTCCATTGAACACGCGGAACCATCGCGACCGCGCGTTCCGATACACCGGCACGCCCGGGTTTTCCACCAATGCGTCCTTGCGACCCCGTGGCAGCGCCCGCCTGGTGGCGCGCTGCCGTGGACGCGCCCCTGATCCTCGATGACGAGAGCCGATCGACCATGGTCGACGGTCGGGCGCGCTGTTCCTGCCGGTGACGGTCTGTTACACCGGCGCCGTCCGTCGCGCCGAGTCGAACCATGATCGCAGTCACGGCCCGTCCCGCGTCCCGGCCCCGGCCGGCCGCCCCCTCGTCGATGCGTTGCGCCGGGCCGGAGCGGGCGGCATGAGCCGGACCGCCCTGATCGTCGGCATCTCGGGGCAGGACGGCAGCCTCCTCGCCGAACGGCTGCTGGCCGAAGGCACGATCGTGCACGGCACGTCGCGCGACGCCGCCGCCAATCCGTTCGCCAACCTGGTCCGGCTCGGCATCCGGGACCGCGTCGTGGTCCACAGCTGCGCCCCCGAGCAGGTCGCCGGCGTCCGGCGCCTGCTCGAGACGGTGCGGCCGGACGAGGTCTACAATCTCTCGGCTCAGAGCTCGGTCGGCGACTCGTTCAAAGCGCCGCGCGAGACCCGCGACAGCATCCTCGGCGCCACCACCGGCCTCCTCGACGCGATCCGCGACGTGGCGGCGCCGATCCGCTTCTGCAATGCCGGCTCGGGCGAGTGCTTCGGCGACACCGGGCCGGAGGGGGCCGACGAGACGACGCCGTTCCGGCCGCGCAGTCCCTATGCGGAGGCCAAGGCGGCGGCCCAGCAGGCGGTTGCGACCTGTCGCGAGCGCTTCGGCCTGTTCGCCGTCACGGCGATCCTGTTCAACCACGAGTCGCCGCTGCGGCCGGAACGCTTCGTCACCCAGAAGATCGTCCGCGGCGCCGCCCGCATCGCGGGCCGCCTCGCCGCCGGCGAGACCGCCGAACCGCTGCCGCTCGGCAATCTCGACGTGACCCGCGACTGGGGCTGGGCCACCGAGTACGTCGATGCCATGCGCCTGATGGTGCGGGCCGCGGCGCCCGAGGACCTCGTCGTCGCCACCGGCCGGGCCGCGACCCTGCGGGACTTCGCGGCGGCCGCCTTCGCGGCGTTCGAGCTCGACTGGGAAGCGCACGTCGTCTCCGTCGCCGAGCACAAGCGGCCCTCCGACATCGCCGTCTCGCTGGGCCGGCCCGAACGGGTGCGTGACAAGCTCGGCTGGGTCGCCACGATCGGCATGCCCGAGCTGGTCGGGCGGCTCGCCGAAGCGGTCGATAGCCCGGCGAACGCGGACCGGTGAGATCACGCCATCGGCGGTCCGCCAGCGACCACCCCGCCGCGCGTTTTGCCCGACCGGATCGGACGCGGTATCGATGATGTCCCGGCGCCGGCCGCTCCGGCCGGCCGCCGTCCCGCCTCCGGAGTGTCCCGCCATGCCCATGAGGGCCGCCGAGCTGATCGCCCCCTTCCGCATCACCAAAGGCCGCAAGTTCGCGCTGTCCGACATCGCGCCCGACGACACGCTCGGCCTCGACATCGAAAAGGAGGAGGCCAAGCTGCACATCGCGGCCGGCGTCGAGAAGCTTTCGGAGATGCAGGAGAAGCTCTACGCCCAGGACCGCTGGTCGGTGCTGCTGATCTTCCAGGCCATGGACGCGGCCGGCAAGGACGGCGCCATCAAGCACGTGATGTCGGGCGTCAATCCGCAGGGCTGCCAGGTCACCTCGTTCAAGCAGCCTTCGGCGCTGGAGCTCGACCACGACTACATGTGGCGCTGTCTGATCCATCTGCCGGAGCGCGGCCGCATCGGCATCTTCAACCGCTCCTATTACGAGGAGGTGCTGGTCGCCCGCGTCCACGAGGCCGTGCTGGCCCGCCAGAAGCTCCCGCCGCAGCTCGTCGGCAAGCACATCTTCGCGGACCGCCACGAGGACATCGCGAGTTTCGAGCGCTATCTCGCCCGCAACGGCACGCTGATCCTGAAGTTCTTCCTGCACGTCTCCAAGAAGGAGCAGAAGCGGCGCTTCATCGAGCGGCTCGACGAGGCCGAGAAGAACTGGAAGTTCTCCGGCGCCGACATCGCCGAGCGCCAGCACTGGAAGGCGTACATGCGCGCCTACGAGGACATGATCCGGGCGACCGCCGCCCCGCACGCGCCGTGGTTCGTCGTGCCCTCCGACAACAAGTGGTTCGCCCGGCTGGTGATCGTCGCCGCGATCGTCGAGGCGATGGGGACGCTCGACCTCGCCTTCCCGACGCTTTCGAAGGCCGAGCGCGCCGGCCTCCTGAAGGCCCGCGCCGCCCTTCTGCGCGAGAACCACGACCGCTGAATCGACCTCGTCCGTTCGTCCCCGCGGAGGCGGCGACGCAGGAGCGGCACGGCACGTGGCTCTGGATCCCCGCCTTCGCGGGGATGAGCGGAGCGTGAACCGGCTTCGGGGGAAGCCGCACTAATTCTTGTCGGCACTTGAAACATCCGACCGAGAAGCCGACACTCCGGACGGCGCAGCCGCCGCCCGTGATCACGTGACGAGATGCGTTCGGGGGGCCCGCATGCATCGACATCGTTTTGCTCTTTCGATTCTCTCCGCCGGCATCCTGCTCGCCGTCCTGATGGCCGTCTTGCTGACCGGCTCCGGTCCTGCCCGAGCGCAGAGCAAGAGCGACGTCGCCGGTTGCCAGTCGAGCAATCTCGACACCCGGCTCGCCGCCTGCGGACGCATCATCGCGCAGGGCAGCAAGGTCTCGACCAAGAACCGCTCCGCAGCTCATAACAATCGCGGGCAGGTCTATAACGAGCGCGGGCAGTACGATCAGGCGATCCACGAGCTGGACGAGGCGCTGCGTCTCGATCCGACCAACGGCGCCGCCTTCAACAACCGCGGCGTCGCCTTCTCGGGCAAGGGCGACAACCAGCGCGCCGTGCGCGACTTCGACGACGCCCTGCGGCTCGGGGCGAAGAGCGCCACCGTCTGGGGGAACCGCGCCTCCATCCATCGCAACCTCGGCAATCACGACCTGGCGCTGCGCGACTACGACGAGGCGATCCGGCTCGACCCCAAGTCCGCACCGCTGCGCAACGCCCGCGGCAATGTCTGGTTCGACAAGAAGGAGTACGACCGCGCGATCGCCGACTACGAGGAGGGCATGCGGCTCTCGCCGAAGGATGCCGTGATCGTCCACAATCGCGGCAATGCCTACCGTCACAAGGGCGAGCACGACCGCGCCATCGTCGACTTCGACACCGCGATCCGCCTGTCGCCGACCTACGTGGCCGCCTGGGTCAATCGCGGCCACAGCCACCAAGGGCGGCGCGACTACGCCGCGGCGATCCGCGACTTCGACGAGGCGATCCGGCTGGAGCCGCGCTCGGGTCCTTATTACGCCTATCGCGGACGCGCCTACCGGCTCGCCGGCGATACCGACCGGGCGCTGCGCGATCTCGACGAGGCGATCCGCCTCAATCCGCGCGACGACGGCGCCTATCACTTCCGCGCCGAGACCCACATCGCCCGCGGCGATCTCGACCGCGCGCTGCTCGATCTCGACAAGGAGCTCGAGATCACCCCGAAGGACGCGATCGCCTACAATCTCCGCGGCTTCGTCTACCGGCAGCGCGGCGACCTCGATCGGGCGCTGCGCGATCTCGACGAGGCGATCCGTCTCGATCCGCGCAGCGCGGTGGCGATCGGCAACCGCGGCGAGGCGTACCGGCTGAAGGGCGACCTCGGCCGCGCGCTCGCCGATCTCGACGAGGCGCTGCGGCTGTCGCCGGAGATGACGCCGGCGCTGACCAGCCGCGGCCTCGCCTACGAGGCCCGCGGCGACCTCGCCCGCGCCAGGGACAGCTTCCGGGCCGCGCTCGCGGCTCCGGCCCGGACCTATGTCAGCGGCAAGTGGGCCGTCGACACGGCCCGTGCCCGGCTCGCCGCGATCGACAGCGGCACGCCGGTCACACCTCCGTCGACCACCGCCGCGGTCGCGCCGAGCCCGCCCGCGACGTCCCCGCCCGTGCCGTCACCGCCTGTTTCGTCACCGTCGACCGCCATCCCGGTCGGGCGCGAAAACCGGGTCGCGCTGGTGATCGGCAACGGCGACTACCGCTACGCCACCGCCCTGCCCAATCCGGGCAACGACGCCCGCGACGTCGCCCGCTCGCTGCGCGGCCTCGGCTTCGACGTGGTCGAAGGCATCGACCTCGAGAAGCACGGCATGGAGCGCAAGATCCGCGAGTTCGGCAAGAAGCTCGACCGCGCCGACCTCGCCCTGTTCTTCTACGCGGGACACGGCCTGCAGGTCGCCGACAAGAACTACCTGGTGCCGATCGACGCCAAGCTGGAGCGGCCCGGCGACCTCGCGCTCGACACCATCACGATCGACGACGTGCTGGCCCAGATGGAGAGCGAGCGCCGCGTCAACCTCGTCTTCCTCGACGCCTGCCGCGACAACCCGCTGGCCCGCACGCTCGCCCGCTCGCTCGGCACCCGCTCCGCCTCGGTCGGGTCGGGGCTGGCGCCGATCCAGAGCGCGGTCGGCACCATGATCGTCTACGCCACGCAGCCCAAGAACGTCGCCCTCGACGGCGACGGCCGCAACAGCCCGTTCACGACGGCGCTGCTCAAGCATCTGCCGACGCCGGGGCTGGAGATCGGCGCCGTGATGAAGCGGGTGCGGGCCGACGTCTACGAGGCGACGCGGCAACGCCAGCTTCCGTGGGACCACTCCTCGCTGATCGGCGACGTCGTTCTGGCGCGCTGACGGTCGCGCCGGCACGCTGACGGTCGCGCCGGCGCGCTGAGCGCCGCGCCGGCGGTCGATCGAACCGATCGGCCCGCCCCGCATACAAACCTCCGCCGGGGCTTGAATCCGGGGGGCGGCTCGCGGAATCTATGACGGTGGTCGAACGAGAGACCCGCAGTGACAGGACGTTCTCCGGGGAGGGCCCAATGCGCCGGCGTCTCGCGACATTCGCCGTTCTGGCCGCTGCGGCGGCCGTCCTCGCCATGCCGTCGCCGGCCGAGGCGCAGAGCCAGAAGGACTGGGCCGCCTGCCGCACCGGCGACCTCGACAAGCGGGTCGCCGCCTGCAGCAAGATCCTCGACAAGGCCGGCAAGCTCGCGGCCCGCGAGCGGTCCGAGGCCTACACCAATCGCGCCTATGTCTACAACGAGAAGGGCCAGCACACGCTGGCCATCAAGGATCTCGACGAGGCGCTGCGCGCCGATCCGACCAACGCGACCGCCTTCAACAATCGCGGCTACGCCTTCAACGCCTCCGGCAATCCGGATCGCGCCATCCGCGACTACGACGAGGCGCTGCGGCTCGATCCGAAGAAGGTCGTCGCGCTCGGCAACCGGGCCGTCGCCTGGCGCAAGAAGGGCGAATCCGAGAAGGCGATCGCCGACTACGACGCGGCGATCCGGCTGAAGCCCGGTGCCGACGACTACTTCAACGCCCGCGGCAACGTCCATTTCGATCGCCGCGAGTGGGACAAGGCGATCGCCGACTACGACGAGGCGATCCGGCTGGCGCCCAAGAACGCCGTCTACCGCAGCAATCGCGGCAACGCCTACCGCAACAAGAACGACTACGACCGGGCGCTGCGCGACTTCGACGAGGCGCTGCGCCTGCGCCCGAACTACGTCACCGCGATCATCAATCGCGGCCACACCTGGTACAACAAGTCCGACTGGGCGCGCGCCGTCGCCGAGTACGACGAGGCGATCCGGCTCGAGCCGCGCAGCGCGAGCTACTTCAACTTCCGCGGCAACGCCTACCGCAACATGAAGGACTTCGACCGCGCGATCGCCGACTACGACGAGGCGATC